>NZ_JBLTJC010000192.1:0-19403 GCF_048158785.1 Streptomyces colwelliae
ATGTGTATAAGCCCCAGCCTACGGCCGTTCCCGATTCGGAGGAGGCGGCTGGCGCAATCTCCCCTCCCAGCCCCAGACCAAGCGCTACACCATGGCGGGCGAGGAGCACGAGGTCCACTACCGCCACACGAGGGAGGGCCTGACGGCGGAGGGGGTGCGCGTAGTACACGTCGATGCGCGTCTCGTCGTACTCGAAGTGGACGGCGTACGAAGGAAGTTCGAGGTCGCGCGCTACGGCGACGGCGATCAGGTGTACGTGAACGCAACGACCCTGACGGCCCTGCCCCGCTTCCCCGACCCCGCGGCCCAACTGGCCCCCGGCTCACTGCTGGCACCGATGCCGGGCACGGTGGTGAGGGTCGCAGAGGGCTTGGCGGTAGGAGCCCAAGTGGCAGTAGGCGACCCCTTGTTGTGGCTAGAGGCAATGAAGATGGAGCACAAGATCACAGCCCCGGTCACGGGAAGTCTGACGGCCCTGAACGCAGTACCTGGCCAACAGGTACAGCTAGCCGCTCTATTGGCGGTAATCCAGCCCACCTAAAGGGGCGCGAGGAACTGCGCGACCAGCCACGACGAGGGAGTCACATGCCCACCACCGAAACCGAAGAACACAAGGCCCTACGTTCAGCCGTATCCGCCCTCGGCAAACGCCACGGCCGCACCTACGACCGAGAACAACTCTGGTCCGAGGCAGCCAAACTCGGCTACCTGGGCGTCAACCTCCCCGAGGAATACGGAGGCGGAGGCGGCGGCATCTCCGAACTCTCCATAGTTCTCGAGGAGTTGGGCGCAGCCGGATGCCCCCTCCTGATGATGGTCGTCTCCCCGGCGATCTGCGGCACGGTAATCGCCCGCTTCGGCACAGAAGACCAAAAACAAACCTGGCTCCCCGCGCTGGCGGACGGCACCCGAACCATGGCCTTCGGCATCACGGAACCAGACGCCGGTTCCAACAGCCACCGCATCACCACCACCGCCCGCAAAGACGGAACGGACTGGCTCCTCACCGGCCGCAAGGTGTTCATCTCCGGCGTGGACCTGGCCGACGCGACCCTCATAGTCGGCCGCACGGAAGACTCCCGAACAGGCCGCCTCAAGCCCTGCCTGTTCATAGTCCCGCGAGACGCGGACGGCTTCACCCGCCGCCAGATAGACATGGAACTCCAGGCCGCGGAGAAGCAGTTCGAGCTGACCCTGGACGACGTACGGCTCCCCGCCGACGCACTCGTCGGAGACGAGGACGCGGGCCTGCTCCAGCTCTTCGCCGGTCTCAACCCCGAACGCATCATGACCGCCGCCTTCGCGATAGGCATGGGCCGCTACGCGCTGGCCCGAGCGATCGAGTACGCATGTGACCGCACCGTGTGGGACGCCCCCATCGGCGCCCACCAGGCCATCGCGCACCCCCTCGCCCAGGCGCACATCGACCTCGAACTCGCCCGCCTGATGATGCAGAAGGCGGCGTATCTGTACGACACCGGTGACGACGTCGGCGCCGGTGAGGCCGCCAACATGGCCAAGTACGCGGCCGGTGAGGCCTGCGTGCGGGCCGTCGACCAGTCCGTGCACACCCTCGGCGGGAACGGCCTCACGCGCGAGTTCGGGCTCGCCTCATTGATAACTGCGGCCCGCGTGGCTCGTATTGCTCCGGTGAGCCGCGAGATGATTCTCAACTACGTCTCCCACCAGACCCTGGGCCTCCCCAAGTCGTACTAGCCCGAGGCCCGAAGCCGGCCCGGGGCCCGAAGCCCGCTTGAAGCCCCGCGCCAGTCCGCGCCAGGAGGAACCATGTTCCGCAGCGAGTACGAAGACGTACCGTCCGTCGAACTCCCCATCCACGACGCGGTGTTGGCCCGGGCCGCCGAGTTCGGCGACGAACCCGCGCTGGTCGACGGCACGGACGGCACCACCCTGACGTACACCCAACTCGACGCGTTCCACCGGCAGATCGCGGCCGGCCTCGCGGAGGCGGGCGTACGCAAGGGGGACGTCCTCGCCCTGCACAGCCCCAACACGGTCGCGTTTCCGCTGGCGTTCTACGCCGCCACGCGCGCGGGTGCTTCCGTCACGACGGTGCACCCGCTCGCCACCCCGGAGGAGTTCGCCAAGCAGCTGCGCGACTCGGCGGCCCGCTGGATCGTCACCCTGTCTCCTCTCCTGGACGCGGCACGCCGTGCCGCCGAACTCGCGGGCGGCGTCGAGGAGATATTCGTCTGCGACAGCGCGCCCGGCCACCGCTCACTCGCCGACATGCTCGGCTCCACGGCCCCCGAGCCGGTGGTCGACATCGACTCCGCGACGGACGTGGCGGCCCTCCCGTACTCCTCGGGCACGACGGGCACCCCCAAGGGCGTGATGCTCACGCACCGTCAAATAGCCACGAACCTGGCCCAGTTGGAGCCCGCGGTCCCGACCGGCCCGGGCGACCGCATCCTCGCCGTCCTGCCCTTCTTCCACATCTACGGTCTTACGGCCCTCATGAACGCCCCACTGCGGCTGGGCGCCGCGGTCGTCGTCCTCCCGCGCTTCGAGCTGGAGACCTTCCTGGCGGCCATCGAGCACCACCGCATCACCGGCCTCTACGTGGCCCCGCCGATCGTCCTGGCCCTGGCCAAACACCCGGCGGTCGCCCAGTACGACCTCTCCTCCCTCAAATACATCATCAGCTCCGCCGCCCCTCTCGACGCGAACATCGCCGCCGCCTGCTCACAGCGCCTGGGCCTGCCACCCGTAGGCCAGGCGTACGGCATGACGGAACTGTCCCCGGGCACCCATGTGGTCCCCGTACGGGACATGCCCACGGCACCCCCGGGAACCGTCGGCAAACTCATCGCCGGCACCGAGATGCGGATCGTCTCCCTCGACGACCCCGACAAGGACCTCGGCATCGGCGAGGCGGGCGAACTCCTCATCCGGGGCCCCCAGGTGATGAAGGGCTACCTCGGCCGCCCCGACGACACCGCCGCGATGATCGACCAGGACGGCTGGCTGCACACCGGGGACGTCGGCCATGTGGACGGCGGCGGCTGGACGTTCATCGTCGACCGGGTCAAGGAACTCATCAAGTACAAGGGCTTCCAGGTGGCCCCCGCCGAACTGGAGGCCCTCCTGCTCACCCACCCCGGCATCGCCGACGCTGCGGTCGTGGGCGAGTACAACGACGACAACAACGAGGTCCCGCACGCGTACGTCGTCCGCCAACAGACCGCACTTGATCTCTCTCAGAGCGAGGTCCTGATGTACGTCGCCGAACGCGTCGCCCCCTACAAACGCGTCCGCGTGGTCACCTTCCTCGACGCCGTCCCACGAGCCGCCTCCGGCAAGATCCTGCGCCGGGAACTGCGAGGCCGCTCATGACGTCGATCGGCCGTGCACGCGCGCGTGGCATCGAGACCCTGAGCCTGGACTCGCCGGACACGAGGAACGCGCTGTCGGCCTCCCTGGTAAGCGAGTTGGCGGACGCGCTGACGGAGTGCGCGAAGGACGCCGACGTACGGGCGATCGTCCTCACCCACACCGGCAACACGTTCTGCGCGGGCGCGGACCTACGGGACCCGCCGCCCCCGGACGCCCTGGTGGCCGTACTCCGCCAGATCGTCGAACTCCCCAAGCCGGTGGTGGCGAGAGTGACAGGCCACGTACGGGCAGGCGGCCTCGGCCTCCTCTCGGCCTGCGACATCGCGGCGGCGTCGACCACGTCCGCCACGTTCGCCTTCACAGAGGTACGGATCGGGGTGGCCCCGGCGGTGATCTCCCTCCCGCTGCTGCCCCGCACGGACCCGAGAGCCCTGGCCCGCTACTACCTCACCGGCGAGCGCTTCGACGCGACGGAGGCGGCCCGCGCAGGCCTGCTGACGGTGGCGGGAGAGGACGTAGACGAGGCACTGGCGCCGATCCTCGACGGCCTGCGCCGAGCCGCTCCCGAGGCCCTGGCCGAGACGAAACGGCTGCTCACGGCTAGGGTGCTGGAATCCTTCGACCGGGACGCGGCCGACCTGACCGCGCTCTCGGCACGGCTGTTCGCCTCCGCGCAGGCCCGCGAGGGGATGACCGCATTCCTCGAACGACGGGATCCCGCATGGGTGGTGTGAGCGCGACGACGGCGCCTGGCGCGGTCGACCGCAGACCCAAGCAGGACCGCAGCCGGGCCACCCGGCAACGCCTCCTGGAAGCCGCAGTGTCCTGCCTCGCCGAACACGGCTGGGCAGGCTCCACGGTCTCCGTCGTCGCCGAACGCGCCGGCGTCTCCCGAGGCGCCGCCCAACACCACTTCCCGACCCGCGAGGACCTCTTCACGGCGGCGGTCGAGTACGTCGCCGAGGAACGCTCGACAGCCCTCCGGGCCCTGTTCCCGGAGGGCGCCGAAGACCGACGAGTCGTGGTGGAGGCCCTGGTGGACCTCTATACGGGCCCCCTGTTCCGAGCCGCCCTGCACCTGTGGGTGGCCGCCTCCAACGAGGACCAACTCCGCCCCCGGGTAACGGAGTTGGAGGCGAAGGTGGGCCGCGAGACTCACCGCATAGCGGTGGACCTCCTGGCCGCGGACGAGTCGAAGCCGGGTGTACGAGAAACGGTCCAGGGCCTCTTGGACATGGCAAGAGGCCTGGGCCTGGCCAACCTGCTCACTGACGACAGGGGCCGCCGGGAGCGAGTGGTGGCTCAATGGGCGGCACTTTTGGAGCACACCTTGGGGTGAGGGCTTTTGTCTTTAAGGGCGCGGGGAACTGCGCGACCAGCCCCCGCGCACCCGCACCCGCCCACGCTCCCAAGGCCCCTCTTCAGTGGGCGATATCCGAGTACCCCTCGATCGACTGAGGCCCACGAGACTCCGGCCCGACATACCGAGCAGACGGCCGCACAAGCCGCCCCGTCCGCTTCTGCTCAAGAATGTGCGCCGACCACCCAGCGGTCCGCGCACACGTGAACATCGAGGTGAACATGTGCGCCGGCACCTCGGCGAAGTCCAGCACGATGGCCGCCCAGAACTCGACGTTGGTCGCCAGCACCCGATCAGGACGACGCGCGTGCAACTCCGCCAGCGCCGCCTTCTCCAACGCCTCCGCGACCTCGAACCGCGGCGCCCCCAACTCCCGCGCGGTACGCCGCAGTACACGCGCCCGAGGATCCTCGGCCCGGTACACCCGGTGCCCGAACCCCATCAGCCGTTCACCCTTGTCGAGCGCCTGCCGGACGTACGCGTCCGCGTCCCCGGTCCGCTCGATCTCCTCGATCATCCCGAGCACCCGGGACGGCGCACCCCCATGCAGAGGCCCGGACATCGCCCCCACGGCACCGGACAGCGCGGCGGCGACATCGGCCCCGGTGGAGGCGATGACGCGAGCCGTGAACGTCGACGCGTTCATCCCGTGCTCGGCAGCGGACGTCCAATAGGCGTCCACGGCCGCGACATGCTTCGGGTCCGGCTCACCCCGCCACCGGATCATGAACCGCTCGACGACCGAGTGCGCCTTGTCGATCTCGCTCTGCGGCACCATCGCGTTGCCCTGCCCGCGCGCGGACTGGGCAACGTACGACAGGGCCATCACGGCGGCGCGGGCGAGGTCGTCGCGGGCCTGCTGCTCGTCGATGTCGAGGAGCGGCTTGAGGCCCCACACGGGCGCGAGCATGGCCAGCGCGGACTGTACGTCGACGCGGATGTCACCGGAGTGCACCGGGATCGGGAACGGCTCGGCGGGCGGCAGCCCCGGGTTGAAGGCGCCGTCGACGAGCAGCCCCCAGACGTTGCCGAACGAGACGTGACCGACCAGATCCTCGATGTCGACGCCCCTGTACCGCAGGGCGCCGCCCTCCTTGTCCGGTTCGGCGATCTCCGTCTCGAAGGCGACGATTCCTTCGAGTCCAGGTACGAAGGAGGGGTCGAAGTCGGACATCAGGCGGCTCCTCATGCAGTGGCTCCACGGTCGCGGGGGACTCGCGGTCCGAAAGTAGAGACATCAGCACCATAACGCCGAGTGCCACACATGGGGAGGGCTCGGTGGCACTGAGTGCCACCCGAACTCGAGACCGTACGCGGCCGCAGACGACAGCACATGGTCGTATACGACAGCACGCGGCCGTAGGAGACCGTACGCAACGACACCCGTCCATCCGGCGCCGTACGGCAGGATGATCGTGTGACCGACCGCGATCCCACCGACCGTGATCCCCGCCTCGACCCCGCCGCGATGCGCAAGCAGTACCGCGTGGAGGGCTTGGAGGAGAACGACCTGGCAGCCGACCCCATGGCACAGTTCGGCCGCTGGTTCGAGGAGGCGGCGCTCCGGGGGCTCGTCTACGAGCCGAACGCGATGGTCGTCTCCACCGCCGACGCCGAGGGCCGCCCCAGCTCCCGCACGGTCCTCATGAAGCACTATGACGACCAGGGCTTCGTCTTCTACACGAACTACGACTCCCGCAAGGCCCGCGAACTCGGCGCGAACCCGTACGTCTCGCTGCTCTTCCCCTGGCACCCGATGGCCCGCCAGGTCCTGGTCACCGGCACCGCCCGCCGCACCGGCCGCGACGAGACCGCCGCGTACTTCCGCACCCGCCCGCACGGCTCCCAACTCGGCGCCTGGGCCAGCACCCAGTCCACGGTGATCCACTCCCGAACCGAACTGGAGTCCTCGTACGCCGACCTCCTCGCCCGCTACCCCGAGGGCGAACAGGTCCCGGTCCCACCCCACTGGGGCGGCTTCCGCGTCGCCCCCCGGACGGTCGAGTTCTGGCAGGGCCGCGAGAACCGCCTCCACGACCGCCTCCGCTACACCGCCCAGCCGGACAACACCTGGCACCTGGACCGCCTGAGCCCGTGAGCCCCTGACCCACAGGCCCAGACACCCTCAGGCCCACACACCCACAGCCCCGGGAAACGCAGACGACCCGCGAGCTCAGGTCCCTCCGCCTCACAGCGGGGGAGCCGGCCGGACGTACCGGCGAGCTCGCGGGTCGGGTGACTGCGTTGGGTTAGGCCGGTTGCGTGCAACTCACACACGCTGGTCCGGCGCCGAACCGAGTACGACGGCGGGCCACTAGCCCGCAGTCACCTCTTCCGTCCGGTATCCATACATCTGCCGAACCACCTCCTTTCCGAAGTACTCGCCACCCTAAGAACCCCTCGCCGACGGATCAACCGCTTTTAACGAGTCATGAACTCACTGGACGCGAATGCGCTGGTCACCTAGGTTCCGGCCCATGACCGACCTGCGGATCGAGCCGGTGGAAGCGGACACGGAGAACGCGCTTCAGGACTGGCGGCACGTCCACAACCTGATCGTGCCGCCCGCCGCGATGTCCCTCGGCGAGGTGCGGGAGCGGAGTGGGCGGAACCGGCTGGAGAACGCGTACCTGGGGGACGTCCTCGTGGGGTGTTCCACCGTGCGGCCCCCGGAGGGCGAGGACGCGGTGGTGACCGTCATCGCGCGCGTGCTGCCCGATTTCCGGCGGCGCGGCTACGGAGCCGCCCTCTACGAAAACGGCCTCACGCGCGCGCGTGCGCTCGGCGCCGGCGCGATCGAGACCGTCGTCCTGGCCGCCAACACGGACGGGGTGCGGTTCGCCGGGGAACGGGGTTTCGTCGAGACCGAGCGCTATGTGCTCGACGGCGAGACCGACTTGTGGATCACTCTGCGGCTGGGGTCGTGGATTCCGTAGGCCAGGGCAGGACCGTCAACTCCGGCCAGGCCTGCCGCCAGCGGGCTGCCTTCGTCTCGTAGACCTCTTGTGGTGCCTGGACCGGGTTCGGCCGTACGACAAGGTTGAAGACGTCGGACAGGCCGTGCGGGGCGTACACGCGCCAACTGCCGTCCGGCTTCAGGCGTACGGCCAGGCAGCATGTCGTCGCCGCGAAGGAGTCGATCGCGGCCTCTACGGAGTCGTACGGCGGGCACGGAGTGCCGAACTTCTGCTCATACCAGAGGTGGACGCGGGCTTCGTTGCGGATCTCGGCCTCGGGCTTGGTGGGCAGGTCGGCGTAGGCCTCGCGACCTGCGCGGATCACCTTGTCCTCGGCCTCCCAGGACAGGTCCGTGTCGTCGTAGTAGAAGACGTCGTAGTCCTTGATGGCGTGTGTCGGTGGACGGCCCGTGACCGTGTTCCAGATTGTTTGGAAGAGGCAGCCCGCGGTCAGGTACCAGTTCGGGAGGCCGAGGGCCGCGGTGCGGTCGAGGATCCCCAGGAGAGTCTCGTTGCGGGACAGAGTCGTCCGCAGCGCGGTGAGTTGTTCGTCGAGCGGGAGACGGGCGGGCATCGGCTGAGTGTGCCGGGAGGCAAGCCGGCCCCGTACAACGATTCCTTCAATCTTGCGGGAACTCGGTGTGTGCTGCGTCACGTTCGAGTTGAATGAGGGGGAGTGAGTGAACCGACGCGTCGTGTCCGCGGACGCAGCTTGCAGGGGGTCCAGGTGAGTGCTTCCCGGCGTAGTGGGACCACCGACGAGTTGGGTCCCGACGAGCCCGAGCGGGACGGCGGGCCCGAGGGGGTCGGTGGGTCGGATCTGTTGGCCGCGTTGCTGGACGGGATGGACGCGGCGCTGTGTGCCTTCGACGCGGACGGGGTGCTGACGCACTGGAACCGCGAGGCGGAGCGCATCCTGGGCTGGACCGCGGCCGAGGCCGTGGGGCGGCAGGGGCTGGCCGGGTGGGCCGTACGGAGTGCGGACGCCGAGGAGGTCGAGGGGCGGCTGATGTCCGCCATGCAGGCCCCCGGGCGGCAGGTCAATGAGTTCGCCCTTCTTACGAAGGATGGCGGGCGGGTGCTCGTACGGACGCAGTCCGCCGCCGTGCGCGGGCCCGACGGGAAGCCCGCCGGGGTCTACTGCGCCTTCAGCGAGGTGCACGCCCAGATCGACCTTGAGCGGTCGATCGCCTTGAGTGAGGCGTTGTTCGAGGACGCCTCCTGGGGGGTCGTGCTCGTCGACGCCGATCTGCGGCCCGCCGTCGTCAACTCGCATGCCGCACGCGCGCTCGGCACCGGGCGTACCTCCGTCCTCGGGCGCCCCCTAGGGGAGCTACTCGCCCAAGGGGTCGAGGAGCTGGAGGCCGCGCTCACGCACGTGCTCGCCGAGGGCGCGCCGCCGGCGCCCGCGGAGATCTGGGTGAGCGTCCGGACGCCGGAGGGCAACCTGCGGCGCTGCTGGAGGAGCGGCTTCCTGCGGCTGGCCTCGCCGCTCACCGAGGAACCGGTGCCGCTCGGCGTCGGCTGGCTCTTCCAGGACGTCACCGAGGCCAAGCAGCTCGAGCAGGAGGCCTCGCTGCTGCGCTTCCGCGCCCAGCAGCTGCACCGCGCCGCCCGCGCCGCCGCCGAGTGCGAGGACCCGCGCGACGCGGCGACCGTCCACCTCGACTTCGCCCTCGCCGGCTTCGCCGACCACGCCCTCGTCGACCGGGTCGCGGGCGGATCGTTGAACGACAGTGACGGAGTGCGTGCTACGGCCGTACGGCTCATCCGGGTCGCCGCGACGCCCACGGGGGCACCCGGCCCCAGCCTCCTCACCGGCGCCGCCGGGCTGCCCGTGCGCTACGGAGAGGGGCATCCGGCCCTCCAGTGCGTCGAACGCGTCGGCTCCGTGCGGGCCAGCATCGGCACGGTCCCGCCGGAACAGGCCCGCGAGTGGGCCCGGGCCCGGCAGTGGCCCCTGGACGCCGTGCACGCCCTGTGCGCGGTGCTGCGCAGCCGGGGGCGGACCCTGGGCGTCGTGACGTTCCTACGGGGCGCGGGGCGCAGCCAGTTCGAGCGGTCCGACTCGATCTACGCCGAGGACGTGGCCGTACGGATCGCGGCGGCGCTGGACCTGGCGGAGGCGGCGGGCGGGAAGTGAGCCACTACGGGGCTGCCGCTCAGTGCTGATGGCCCCCTACTGGTGGCTCAGTGCTGGTAGAAGATCCGGTCGCGGTACTCCTCGAACACCCGGCCGTTCCACTCGTGGCCGCCGTCCACGTTCCCGGAGCGCAGCAGCGGCGGCTCGATACCGCGCTCGGCCAGGGTCGCCGCCGCCGTCGCCATGACCGCCTGGAGGAGGGCCGCGGTGACGACCGTGGAGGCGGGGGCGAAGGGGGCCGGGATGGTGTCGAGGGTGAGTTCCGCGTCGCCGATCGCGATCTTCGAGTCGAGGACGACGTCGCAGTGGTCCTTCAGGTACGTACCGGAGACGTGCCGTGACGTCGTCTCCGAGGCGTACGCCACGGACGTCACGCCGATGACCCGTACGCCGAGGGAGCGGGCCTTCATGGCCATCTCCACGGGGAGTGCGTTGCGCCCGGACAGCGAGATGATCACCAGGGCGTCGCCGGAACGCAGCGGTGACGTCTCCAGGACGACGCTGGCGAGGCCGTCGACGCGCTCCAGGGCGGAGCCCAGCGTGGCCGGCATGACGTCGACGCCGACGACTCCGGGGACGGTGAGCAGGTTCATCAGGGCGAGTCCGCCCGCGCGGTAGACGACGTCCTGCGCGGCGAGGGAGGAGTGCCCGGCACCGAAGGCGAAGAGCCGTCCGCCGTCGGCGACGGTGTCCGCGAGGAGCGTGCCGGCCGCCCGGACGGAGTCGGCCTCTTCGTCGCGGACCCGCTGGAGCAGGCTGATCGCGGCGTCGAAGAACTGGCCGGCCGGCGTACGGTCGCTCATGCGGAAGTCCCCTCGGTGAGTTTGTGTCGCGGATCACCGTGCGGTCTGGACCAAGGGGATGTCAATACGGCGACAGCACGTTGGACAGGACGTTGGACAGCAGGTTGGGAGAGGCGCCGAGGGCGGCCGTAACCGGCTGGTTTCAGCGGCGCGGCACGGTTGTCAGTGGTATGCGTCAGAATTGAGTCCAGGGCCAGCGCACGCGCCGCGGAGCTGTCGAGCTTCGGGCAGAGGTAATCGAGGGGCACGTATGTCCGGACTGATCGACACCACGGAGATGTATCTCCGCACCATCCTCGAGCTGGAGGAGGAAGGTGTGGTCCCCATGCGCGCCCGCATCGCCGAGCGGCTCGACCAGAGCGGGCCGACGGTGAGCCAGACGGTGGCACGCATGGAGCGCGACGGCCTGGTGGCCGTGGCCAGCGACCGCCACCTGGAGCTGACCGACGAGGGCCGCCGGCTCGCCACGCGCGTGATGCGCAAGCACCGGCTCGCCGAGTGTCTGCTCGTCGACGTGATCGGCCTGGAGTGGGAGCAGGTGCACGCCGAGGCCTGCCGCTGGGAGCACGTGATGAGCGAGGCCGTGGAGCGCCGCGTCCTAGAGCTGCTGCGTCACCCCACCGAGTCGCCGTACGGCAATCCGATCCCCGGTCTCGAGGAGCTGGGCGAGAAGGACGGGGCCGACCCGTTCCTGGACGAGGGCATGGTCTCGCTGGCCGACCTCGACCCGGGTGTCGACGGCAAGACCGTCGTCGTACGGCGGATTGGTGAGCCCATCCAGACGGACGCGCAGTTGATGTACACGCTGCGCCGGGCGGGCGTGCAGCCCGGCTCGGTGGTGAGTGTGACGGAGTCGGCGGGCGGGGTGCTGGTGGGCAGCGGCGGTGAGGCGGCCGAGCTGGAGTCGGAGATCGCCTCGCACGTGTTCGTGGCCAAGCGCTGAGCTCCGCCTTTCCCCGGTGGGTCCCTGGTGGGGCCTTGGCGGGTCCTTGGGGGGTTTTGGCGGCCCGTCAACTCGTGGGGCGCATGGGGTAGTTGTGGCGTTCCGGCGGGCCGTCGGCGATCTCGGCGAATCCGAGATTCTGTGCGCTGAATCGCAGCGCTCGGGCGCCGCGCGTGCCAGGCTGTCGCGTGAGGCATATGACCGTGAGGGGGCGGGAGGATGTGCCGCAGACGTGGAGAGGGCCCCGGCGCCGTGCGGCGCCGGGGCCTGTCCTCCCCTGTGCTGACCCGGAGCCCCGAGCTCTCAAGGTCATCCCCTTCGGACCGGTTTCCCCGAGCGGTCCGTTCCCCGCTGAAGGTCTCCCCTCGGCAGCGGCGATCATTCCCTGAGCCGGGTCACTCGAACGAGGGGTGTTGCGGCCGGAGACGGCATTTTCGAATCTGTATTCGATAACCTGTGGGTGATGAAACCCGCGGGGCGGGAGCTGTAGGAAGAGACGAGCAGGAAAAGAGACGGAAGCAAGAAGAAACGGCACGAGCGGCAGAGCGTGGTTCACAGGACCGGTGGGCTCGAAGCGGGAGCGAGCGGTCCGTGCGGAGCTAGGGGGGTGCCAGGACCAATGGCGCGGCGCATCGACGTGACCGGAGCAGGCGGCGTACGCCTGGCCGCATGGGAGTTCGCGGACCCGCCCAAGTCGGGGGAGATCGAGCGGGCACCCGGAGTTCTCTTACTGCACGGCCTGATGGGCCGTGCCTCGCACTGGGCGTCCACCGCCCGCTGGCTCTCCGAACGGCACCGCGCCGTCGCACTGGACCAGCGAGGCCACGGCCAGAGCGACAAGCCGCCCCAGGCGGCCTTCACCCGCGAGGCCTACGTCGAGGACGCGGAGGCCGCGCTGGAGCAGCTGGGGCTCGCTCCGGTCGTCCTCATCGGCCACGCGATGGGCGCGCTCACCGCGTGGCAGCTCGCGGCGAAACGGCCCGATCTCGTGCGGGGGCTGATCATCTGCGACATGCGGGCGTCCGCGCTGGGCGCGGCCTCGCAGCGGGAGTGGTCCGACTGGTTCAAGTCGTGGCCCGTTCCCTTCGCCACGCTCGCGGACGTCCGCAAGTGGTTCGGCGAGGACGACCCCTGGGTCGAGCGGCCCAATCCTTCCCGGGGGGAGTTCTACGCCGAGGTCATGCACGAGTCCGCCGACGGATGGCGGCCTGTGTTCGAGCCGGAGCAGATGCTGAAGTCCCGGGAGACCTGGGTGTACGACGCGCACTGGGAGGAACTGGCCCAGGTGCAGTGTCCTTCTCTTGTGGTGCGCGGGCTCGATGGGGAGTTGGGGCGGGCTGAGGCGCAGGAGATGGTGCGGGTGCTGCCGCGCGGGGAGTACGCGGAGGTGGCTGATGCCGGGCATCTGGTGCATTACGACCAGCCGGAGGCTTGGCGGGCGGCTATCGAGCCGTTTCTTGACGGGGTGCTGGTGTGAGTTGGGCGCCTAGGGGGGTGGGGGGTTCTGTTGTGTGGCGGGTGCTGCGCCGTTGTGGCTGGTCGCGCAGTTCCCCGCGCCCCTAAAAGCCGTGGCTCCCCCGGGATTGAACGGCGCCGCTCCCGCGCCCCTAAAAGCAAAAGCTCTCCTCACCCCTTGCTCACCGCCGCCAGGATCTCCGGCAGCCTCCTCGCCGTCCCCGGTGCCGCCAGTCGTAGACCCGCGTAGGTCAGCGCCGCCCCGTACCCCGCACCCGCCGGCAGCAGCACCCAGCTCCACTGGTCGCCGTCCGCGCTGACGTTCACCCAGATGGTGAGGGCGATGACGGGGGAGCAGAGGAGGGCGGCGGAGATCATGCCGCCGAAGATGGAGATCCAGGCGAGGCCGGCCTGGCCGGGGGCCACGTTCTTGTGGGTGCCCTGGGGGATGGAGTAGGGGAAGCGGGCCGAGGTCCAGGCGCCGGTCGCGAGCATCGCGCCGAGGAGGGCGAAGGAGAGGCCGAGGACCTCCGGGAGCCGGGACCAGTCGCCGAGCAGCGCTGTCGTCAGGACGGTCACCAGGGCCGCGTACGGCAGGGTGATCACGAGCAACGCCAGGGCGCGGGCCCGGAGTTCGGCGTAGGCGTCCCGTGTCGTGGAGATCGTCATCGCGACCATCCAGAACGCGGACGTGTCCTGACCGAACTGGTTGTACATCTGGATGCCGAGCATCCCGGCCGCGAAGCACGCGAAGTAGACGGAGCCGGTGCCCTGCAACGCGTTGAACACCGGCACGATCAGTCCGATCGCCAGCGAAGTCACCCACGCGGCCTTGGTCTTGGGGTCGCGCCAGATGTAGCGCAGGCTGCGTTCCATGACCGTGCCGGTGCGGCCGGACGGGAGGAGGCGGGCCAGGCCGCCGGTGGATGCCCTGTCCTTCGCGGCCGGTTCCGCCGACTGGAGCGTGGAGCCGTCCGGCGCGGTCATCAGCTTGGTCAGGCTGCGTGACCAGAAGAGCAGCAGGGCCGCCAAGGCGCCGACAGACAGGGCGAGTTGCGTGACCGCCAGGCCGTACGAACCCTTGCTCACCGAGTCCACCGCGCCGACCGCCGACGCCGGCGGCACCCAGCGCAACACCTGCACTGCCGGGTCGAGTTGGGACATTCCGGACGCATTCAGGCGCTGCGCACCGAAGTTGACCAACTGCGCCCCGACCGCGATCACCAGCCCGCTCAGCACCGCCAGGTCCCGGCCCCTGCGGCTGGTCAGCAGGCGGATGTTGGCCGTGGCGACCGCCCGCGCGAGGGCCACGCAGATCAGCAGCCCGAGGGCGAGGGCGAGGACGGCCGTGACATACGCGGCGGGCCCATGCGCCACCGCGATCACGGACCCCAGCAGCAGCACCAGCGTGAACAGCGGCCCGATGCCGACCAACGAGGCCGCCAGCAGCGCCCGTACCAGCGGCTGGGGCCGAAGGGGCAGCATCACCAGGCGAGTTGGATCGAGGGTCTCGTCGCCGGACGGGAAGAACAGCGGCATCACCGTCCAGCCCAACCCCAGGATCGCGACCAGGAGTACGACCACGGAGACCGCGTGGCTGTCGCCGCGCAACGTGATCAGCCCGAGCAGTTGGAGCGCCGCGAAGAGGAGCGCCACGACCGCCGACGCGACGTACGCGGCCCGCCGGCCACCGGACTGCCGTAGACCGTTGCGGAGCAGGGACAGCTTCAGGCGTACGACCACGGGGGTGATCGAGGCGGATGCCGTGGCGTCGCTCATCGGGTGCCGCCGCCCAGCCAGTCGAGGTCGGAGCTGTGGTCGCGGGCGCCCGCGCCGACGAGTTCGAGGAACGCGTGCTGGAGGGTGGGGGACTCGCCGCGGACCTCGGCGAGGGTGCCCTGGGCGCGGATGCGGCCGGCGGCCATCACGGCCACCCAGTCGCAGAGCGACTCGACGAGTTCCATGACGTGGGAGGAGAAGACGACGGTGGCGCCGGAGGCGGTGTAGCGCTCCAGGACACCCCGGATGGTCTGCGCGGAGACCGGGTCGACGCCCTCGAACGGCTCGTCCAGGAACAGGACTTCGGGGTTGTGGAGGAGAGCGGCGGCGAGCCCGATCTTCTTGCGCATACCGGTCGAGTAGTCGACGACGAGCTTGTGCTGGGCACCGGCCAGGTCGAGTACGTCGAGAAGCTGCGTGGCCCGCTTGTCGACCTCGCCACCGGGCAGCCCCCGCAACCGCCCGCTGTAGCCGAGGAGTTCACGCCCCGAGAGCCGTTCGAAGAGGCGAAGACCTTCCGGCAGCACCCCGATCCGCGCCTTCACGGCCACGGGGTCCGCCCACACGTCGTGCCCGACCACCTCGACGGACCCCTGATCGGGCCGCAGCAACCCGGTCACCATGGAGAGGGTCGTGGTCTTCCCGGCCCCGTTGGGCCCGACCAGCCCGATGAACTTCCCGGCGGGCAGCTCCAGATCAACCCCGGCAACAGCAACCTGCTGCCCAAACCGCTTCCAGAGCCCACGCACACTCACAGCCGACGTCATGGCACCCAACCTAGGGGCGCGGGGCTGTATTCGATATGCGGCTCCGCCGCGTGAGCGCGACCAGCCACAACGGACCCGCACCCGCGAAACTACCGATCCCGCCCACACGCATAGGCGAGCGGCGAGATCAACTCCTCCGCATCCGGCAGCCAACGGTTAGCCGCGGTAGGCCGACAAGCCCACTGCACAGCCCCCCGAGACCCGAACCGAGTAGGCGGCGCGGCCACATACCCACCCTCACCCAGCACCACGAGATCCAGCGACGCCGGAGACCACCCGATCTTCCGCACGAGATCCGGCACCTTCACCGAAGCCCCGGGCAGCACGAAGAACTCCATCCGCCGCGACGGAGTCAACGTCACAGGCCCCAGCGTCAACTCCATGCGCTCCATCCGGGCCAGCGCGAGAAACCCCGCGGTCTCCGGGACGGAAATCGCGTCGAACGTCCGCCCCGTGGGCAGCAGAATCGAAGACGCCGGCTGCTTCTGCCACATCCGCCGCGCGACCGTCGCACTGCCCGTCGCCTGCGTGGCCCAGTCCTCACGCGCCGGGTGTGCGCCGGGTGCGGCGCACGCGGTGTCGCCACAGGAGCACTGCTGCACCCCGTCGACGGCTTCCAGCCAGGTGCCGGGGAAGACGTCCCAGTGACGCTCCTCGGCGTAGCGTACGGCTGTCTCCAGCAGCGATTCCCCGCGCTGCTTCGGAATCTGAGCGGCTTCGGTACCCGCGATCGTCTCTTCCACGCCCAACACAACTCCCGCACCCACCTGGAGTTACGGGCGTAGCGCGCGCGGGGGAGGGGCATCGATTCCGCAACTGGGGCGCATGGAGGCATGTGCGGGGGCGCGCGGGAGGAACGACGGCGGGAGTTGGGTAGCCAGGTGTGGGGCGAGCATCAGCTTTTACCCCGGCATTCCTCGCATGCTTCGCATTTTCGCCATGTTCGCTGGGCATTGATCTTCACGGCCGGATCTTTTCGCTTCAGGGGTTGTTCCCAGGGGGTACGCCATGGCCGCAAGGCCACTTGTCGCGCGGCAGCCGAACGAACGGCTGCAAGCGCTCATCCAGGAGGCGGGGTGCTCGAACGCCGGGCTGGCCCGCCGGGTCAACATGTGCGGCGCCGAGCACGGTCTCGACCTGCGCTACGACAAGACGTCCGTGGCCCGTTGGCTGCGGGGACAGCAGCCGCGCGGGCGGGCTCCGGCGATCATCGCCGAGGCGCTGGGCCGCAAGCTGGGCCGTACGGTCACGATCGACGAGATCGGTATGGCCAACGGCAAGAACCTCGCGTCGGGCGTGGGCCTTCAGTTCTCGCCGACCGTCCTCGGGGCCATCGAGCAGGTGTGTGAGCTGTGGCGCAGTGACGTGGGGCGCCGGGACTTCCTGTCCGGTTCGTCGGTCGCCGCGTCCGCGCTGGTCGAGCCGAGCCGTGACTGGCTGATCTCCTCGCCGGACTCGCAGGTCGCCCGCGCGGCGGGACCGCGCGTCGGCCAGTCCGACGTGGCGGCGGTCCGCGCGATGACCCAGGCGCTCAGCGAGCTGGACCATCAGTACGGCAGCGGGCATGTGCGCCCGGTCGTCGTGCACTACCTCAACAGCGTCGTCTCCGGGCTGCTCGCGGGGTCGTACCGGGAGGCCGTGGGGCGTGAACTGTTCGCCGCCGTCGCCCGGTTGACGGAACTCGCCGGCTACATGGCCGTCGACACCGGTCAACCCGGCCTGGCGCAGCGGTACTACATCCAGGCACTGCGCCTCGCCCAGGCCGCGGGGGACCGGGGATACGGCGGCTATGTGCTCGCCGCGTCCATGAGTCACCTCGCCGCGCAGCTCGGAAACCCGCGCGAGATCGCCCAGTTGGCGCGGGCGGCGCAGGAGGGGGCGCGTGGGCGGGTGACCCCGCGGGCCGAGGCGATGTTCTACGCGGCGGAGGCGCGCGGGCACGCCCTGATGGGCGACGCGCGGTCGGCGCAGCTCGCGTCGGGGCGCGCGGTGAGCGCGCTGGACGCGGCGGATCCGTCGACCGGGGACGACCCGGCGTGGATCGCGCACTTCGACGAGGCGTATCTCGCCGACGAGTTGGCGCACTGCCACCGCGACCTGGGCCAGGCCGAGGCGGCGGCCCGGACCGCGCAGGAGTCCCTGGACGGGCACCCGGAGTCGCGGGCACGCCGCCGGGCCATCGGATACGTCCTCCTCGCGAGCGCGCAGGTGCAGCAGCGCGAGATCGAGCAGGCCTGCAACACGGGCCTGAAAGCAGTGGAGTTGCTCGGTTCGCTGCGGTCCAACCGGGGCGCCGAGTATCTGGAGGACTTCCAGCAGCGCCTGGAGCCGTACCGGGACGAGCCGGTGGTGCGGGAGTTCGGGGCGCGGATGGAGTTGCAGGCCGCCGCGTGAACGGCGGGGGGACCAGGAGGTGAACACCGCTCCAGTGCGGAAAGGAGTGCGGACAGCGGCACTTGGAGCGGATACGGGGCCCGGGACTGTTACCGGCGTCACAAGATGGCAGGTCCAGTCCAGTGCTGCGTGGCACCGGGCTCGGGGTACCCGGTAGCGTGAGCCGACGATCCCGAAGGTCCCCCATTCGTAGGAGTCCCGGTGACGCAGAGTGGACAGGGCGAGGAGCCCTCGGCGCGGCCCGCGCGCGAAGGCATCGTGCTGCCCTCCGACGGAGGCGCACCCCTCCTGCCGGGTATGACGGGCGGACGCGGTGACCAGCAGTCGGGCGGGCAGCCCGCGATAGCGCCCCCGGCCGCAGGCCAGTCGTGGGGCGGGTCGTGGGGCCCGGACCAGCAGCACGACCCCCAGCACCACCAGCAGCACCAGGCCCCGCCGCCGGGCCAGGGCTGGGGAGACCCGCAACAGCAGCAGCCGCAGCAACCGGCGCAGCAGTGGGGTGCCGGGCCCGAGCAGCCCGCACCGTCCCCGTGGGGCGCCCAGGACGGCATCCCGGGCCAGCCGGGTGCCCTGCCCCAGGAGGACGCCCAGCACGCGGCCTACGGCGTGCAGCAGCAGTCGTACGCACAGGAGTACCCGTCGGGATACGCCCCGGAGCACTCCGCCGGGTACGCCGGCGCGGGCTACGCGTCCGACCAGGCGCCCGCGATACCCCAGGCCGCCGCCCAGGGCTACGGCTACGGATACGGAGCTTCCGGTTCCGACGTGCAGCAGCCGCATTCCGCCCACCAGCCGTCCTCCGCCCCCCTGCCGGCCGCGGCCCCCGCGTTCCCGAGCGCCCCGCTGCCGCCCGCCGACGAGGGTGCGACGCAGTACATCCCGCCGGTGGTCAACGTGCCCGGTGACGAAGGTGCCACCCAGTTCCTGCCGCCGGTCACCGCAGCGGCCATGTCCGGCATGGACGAGGGCGCGACCCAGTACATCCCGCCCGTCGGGCCCGGCGCGCTGCCGCCCGAGGTGCCTGCCGGCCCGATGCCGCAGGCTTCGCACCCCGACGCGCAGCCCACGCAGTTCCTCCCGCCGGTGCCCGCGCAGGGTGCCGCTCCCGGGTACGGGGTGCGGCCGGGCGGGCCGGACGACCGGCAGCCGCCCGCCGAGTTCGACAACCTCTTCCGCAGCGACGCCGGGGGCGAGCAGCCCGCCGCGTCCACGCAGCAGATGCCCCGCTTCCAGCAGCCGCCGCGCGCCGAGCAGCCGGGGCAGCAGGGCTACGGGCAGACCCAGCCGCCGTACGCGCAGCCGGGCTACGCGCAGCCCTCGTACGCCCCGCCCGGGGACGGCGGCGGCCGGCGCGGGGCGCAGGGCGACGACGGCGGCCGGGGCGGGCGCCGTTCGCGGGTGCCGCTGATCGCCGGGGTCGGGGTCGGTATCGCGATCCTCGGGGT
>NZ_JBLTJC010000193.1:0-19395 GCF_048158785.1 Streptomyces colwelliae
GTCCCAACTCCCGGCCCGGCTCAGGACGTTGACGAAGGCGGCCGAGCTGACGGCTCGGGCGCATGCGGAGGAGCTGTTGGCCACAGCGCGGGCGGACGGCACCGGCACGGCAAGCGCCAACTCGTTCACCACCCCGGCCAGTTGGCCGACCGAGTTCCCGCTGCCCAACGGCTTCCTCCCCGAGGGCATAGCCATCGGCAGCAGGCCGTACGCCTACATGGGCTCCCGTGCGAACGGCGCCATCTACCGCACCGACCTGCGCACAGGCGAGGGCGGTGTCCTCTCCGAGGGCGCCACCGGCCTGGTGTCGGTCGGCCTGAAGCTGGACCACGACGGGCTGTTGTACGTCGCTGGCAGCACCGGGGTCGCGAGAGTCGTCGACTCCCGCAGCGGTGACGTACTGACGACCTATCAACTCACGGCCTCCACCGGCCACTTCATCAACGACGTCACCCTGCTCGGCGACCGCGCCTGGTTCACCGACTCGCTCGGCGCGGTGCTCTACGGCGTGCCCCGCGGCCGCGCGGGCGAGGTCACCGCCCTGCCGCTCACCGGCGACTGGGTGCAGACGCCCGGGGTGAACAACGCGAACGGCATCGTCGGCACCCCGGACGGGCACGGCCTCATCGTGGTCAGCAGCAACCCCGGCAAGCTCTACAACGTGTCCCTCAAGACCGGCCACGCCACCGAGATCGCCCTGAGCGGCGCGACCGACGTGGCCAACGGGGACGGTCTGTTCCGGATCGGCCGGACGCTGTACGTCGTCCAGAACCGGCTGAACCGGATCAGCGTGTTCGACCTCGACGCCAAGGCCACCACGGCGACCCTGCGCCGTACGATCACCGACCCGCGCTTCGACGTCCCGACGACCGCCGCGCGCTTCGGCAACCGGCTCTATCTCGTCAACGCCCGCTTCACCAGCCCGCAGACGCCCGACACGACGTTCACCGCCGTCGCCGTGTCGATCTGAGGTGACAGCGGGCGGGGCCCCGAAAGAGTGCAACGGGGTCCCGCCCGTGGGCAGTTCGTGCGTCAGCGGTTCGGTGTCGGGTCAACTGCCCGTACGGCAGCGGCCGTCGGCGTCCCTGCGGTGACGCCGGAGGCGCCGGCGTTCGCACCGGCCACCGGAACCGCCGTAGACGGAGAAGCCTGTCGCGGGCGGCGCAGCAGCAGCACGCACACCAGCGCGGCGAGGAGAGTCAGCGTCCCGGCCACCACCAGGCACAGCCGCATGCCGTCCAGGAAGGAGTCGCCCAGCGCGCCCAGGGCCCGGCCGGTGTCCGCGCCGAGGTTCATGTGGGCGACGGCACCGAGGCCGCCCGCGTCGGCGGTCGAGACGATGCTCTGCTGCGTCGCGCCGGTCACCCCGGCGTCGGTGAGGTGGCCGGGGAGCGTGTCGAGTGCCTGGGTGGTGAGCAGGGTGCCCAGGACGGCCGGGCCGAGCGCGCCGCCGACCTGCCGGAACGCGTTGTTGCCGGCCGCGGCCATCCCCGCCTGCTGATACGGCACGGAGGCCACGGCGGTCGCGGTCATCGGCGTCAGGACGGTCCCGATGCCGAGGCCCAGCAGCGCCAGCCGCCAGGCGATGGACGCGAACGAGGTGCCGGCGTCGACGCCGGTCAGCGAGAACAGCGCGCCGGAGATGACCAGCAGACCACCGGTGATCAGGACGCGCGGGGCGACCCGGTGCATCAGCCGCCCGACCGGCTGGCCGGCCACGATCGCCGCCGCGGTGACCATGAGCAGCCGCAACCCCGCCTGGAGCGTGTCGAGTTGCTGCACCAGGCCGAAATAGAGGCTGAGCAGGAAGAAGAAGCCGATCAGCGCCAGGAAGGTGATCATCGCGACCAGCGTGGTCGCGGTGAACGCCGGGCTGCGGAACAGCGTCAGATCCAGCATCGGACTGGCACTGCGCCGCTCGGCGAGCACGAACGCGACCCCGCCGACCACCGCGGTGAACAGCGCCACCATCACCTTGACGTCCGTGAAGGAACCGGCGCCGCCCTCGATCACGCCGTAGACGAGTGCGGTGATGGCGAGGGTCGCGGTGAGCTGGCCGGGCCAGTCCAGCTTCCGGCCGTGCGGGGCCCGTGAGTCGGGCAGCAGGCGGGCGGCGACGCCGAGCGCGATCAGCGGGACGGGGACGGAGATCAGGTAGATCCAGCGCCAGGCGGCGTGGTCGAGGATGACGCCCGCGATCAGCGGGCCCACGGCCAGCGCGGCCATCAGGGCGGTCGCCCACAGGCCGATGAACCTGCCGCGCTCCCGGTGGTCGGGCACCGCGTGGCTGATCAGCGCCAGGGTGGTCGGCAGCAGGGTCGCCGCGCCGAGACCGGCCAGCGCCTGGCCGATCCACAGCACGTGCACCGACTGCGCGGACAGCGCGACGGCCGCACCGGCGGCGGAGAACAGCAGGCCCGCCTGGAACACCTTCTTGCGTCCGTGCACATCGCCGAAGACACCGGCGGTGAGGATGAACGCGGCCATGGGCAGGACGAATGCGTCCTGGACCCAGGCCAGTTGGGAGGTCGACGCGTTCAGCGCCGACTGGATGGCGGGCAGGCTCACGGCGACCGTGGTCACCGGCAAGTAGGCGACGAAGACGCCGAGGCAGGCCATGACGAGGGTGGCCGCCCGCCGGTCGGGCCGCCCGCTCGCCGGGGTCGTGACGTTCACGGGGAACTCTCCTTCTCGAATGCGATGCCTTCAAACAGGCACGCGCTCCAGGATCGGCTCCACCATGGACAATCACCAACGTACGACGGAGGTGCGACGAGAAACCTCTATATCGCAGCCATCTGGTGTCACACTTCCCTCATGACAGACGACGTCGACGGGAAAATCCTCCGCGCACTCCAGTGCGCGCCGCGTGCCTCGTTCCGGCTGATCGGCGAGGTGGCCGGGGTCTCGGAGCAGACCGCCGCCCGCCGCTTCCACGCCCTGCGCCGCTCCGGGGTGATGCGGGTGGTCGGCCTGGTCGACCCGGCCGTCCACGGCGACGCGCGCTGGGTGGCCCGGATCCGCTGCCGCCCCGACCGGGTCGGCCCGCTCGCCGACGCGCTCGCCCGACGGCCCGACATCGCCTACGCGGGGCTCGCGTCCGGCGGTTCGGAGATCATCTGCGTCATCAGCGCCCCCGTGCACGTGCCGCGCGACGACGTCCTGCTGCGTCAACTGCCCAAGTCCGCCTCGGTCCTCGACGTGAGCATCGACCTGCTCATCCATCCCTTCGGCAGGTCCGGGGTGAGCGACTGGACGGGCTACGGCGGGCGGCTGACGCCCGATCAGATCCGTCAACTCGTCGGCGACCGGCCCGAGATGCCCACCGGGCCACCCGTACGCCTCACCGACGAGGACACCCCGCTCCTCGACGCCCTCGCGGAGGACGGCCGCGCCACCCACACCCAACTCGCCGACGTCACCGGCTGGTCCACGGCCCGCGTGGCCCGCCGACTGGACGCCCTGGAGCACTCGGGGGCGCTCGCCTACGACGTCGAACTGCTCTCCGCGCGCCTCGGGTTCGAGCTCAACGCCACTCTGTGGCTGCGCGTCGCCCCGGCCCGCCTCGAACGCGTCGGCGAGGAACTCGCGGACCACGACGAGGTCGCCTTCGCCGCCGCCATCAGCGGTGACTCCAATGTGATGGTCGTCGTCATCTGCCGCGACACGGAGGACCTGTACCGGTACCTGACCAGCAAGGTCGCCGCCGTCGCGGGCATCGACGGCTACGGCGTGAGCATCCACGTCCACCGCCTGAAGCAGGCCACGTCGCTCATCTCGCGCGGGCGACTGGTACCCCCGGCGTTCGCGTAGGGCGGCCGGAACGCACCGGGCCGGACCACCCGCGGTGGCGGATGATCCGGCTCTCAACTGCTCTACGGTGCCTGCCGTTTCGGCGGCGGACCGGCGTTCGGTGTCAGCGTTCCGGGTCAGCGCTTCGTGTAGATGAAGCCGACCTTGTCCAGTTCGTCGCCGGCGCGCCCGTGGAAGCCGGCGATCTGCCAGCCGGACGGGGCGGTACGGGTCACGCAGTCCGAGGTGGTGGTGCCGCCGGCCAGGGTGTTGCCCAGGTTGGTGGTGAACTTCGCGTAGAAGATCCGCGTGGTGTCGCTGTACTTGCCCTCGCACAGGTACGCCGACGTCACGTACTCGCCGCTGCCCAGCGTCAGCGAGGACGCGGTGCCGCCCGTGCCGCCGTGGGTGAGCGTGGTGCCGTTCGCGAGGGTGATGCCGACCTGGTCGACGCGGGAGCCGGCGCGCAGCGAGATCTTGGTGGCGCGGGCGGCGGCCGGGACGCCGGCGATGTCCTGGTAGTAGTCGCCGTGCGGTCCGCCGAACTGGTCGCTGAGCTGGTAGTCCGCGTTCTGCGACCAGGTGAAGCCGACCGTGATCGGGTCGTGGTCGGAGAGCATCAGCCCGCCCGAGGTCAGGAACTTGGCGTGCTCGTTGTTGTACGACGTCGCGTTCAGCGTGACCAGCTTGCTGCTGCGGTAGAGGACCTTGTCCACCACCTCGCAGGTGTTGGGCACGGTCGCCCCGGTCTGGTCGCACAGCAGTGTGTCGCTGCCCTTGGCCGGTGCCACGCCGCCGCGGATCACCTTGACCCAGGCGTCGGTGAGCCCGTTGGCCGCGCCGAACTCCGCGATGGTGTCGGCGGTGCGGGTGTAACGCGTGTTCGTGTCACCCATTACCACGACGGCGTTGCCCGCCGAGTGCGTGCCGATGAACGAGGTGAGCTGGTTGAGGTTGTCCGCGCGAGAGGCCTCGTCGCCGTCGTTCGTACCCGCGTTGGTATGCAGGTTGTAGAAGTCGACGTACACGCCCTCAGAGAGGCGCTCACGCATGAACGTGAAGCCCTTGGGGGTCAGGCAGTCGCCCGAGTCGACCTGGCAGGAGTTCCAGCCGACCCGCTCGAAGTCGTCGCCGTCCCAGGCGTAGTCGGAGACGCTGTTGAGCCCGCTGCCGATGCCCGCGCCGCCGCTGGTCGCCGTGCGGTACGGGTGGGTGTCGGTGGAGTACAGGTAGGCGTGGTAGTTGAAGTCCTCCTGCACGTTCACGATGTCGTACGGGGCGATGCGCGTGCCGATCTCGGTGGTGCTCGTGTCGCGCGGCGTCGAGGCGCTGGACAACCACTCCGGCAACCCGGCGACGTTGTACGTGAGCACATTGAAGCTGCCCGAACCTGCGGCGGCGGCCGGTGTCGCTGCGGCCACCGTGATCCCGCCCAGGGCCGCGGCTGCGGCCACCAGACAGGCGAGAAGTCTGCGCATGGGGAAGTGCCTCCTGCGGAGTGACAGAGGGGGAGGTGAGTGTTGCGGCGGTCATGTCAAAATGTAGCGACAAGCGCTTGCTGTGACCCCCCTCCGGCCGCACCGAATCAGGAATTCCGCGTGACGTCCGAGTGGCCAACTCCCCTTGTGTGCCCGTTTGTTGTCAGTGCGGGCGGATACGGTCCACAGGCAGGGGACACGGCGTCCACAGCACCCGGCGCGAGGACTGGCGGGACGAGCACGGCGAGGTGAGGGAGGGCGGGAACCCGGTTCCTTTCGAACTCCGCCGTCCCTGACCGCCGCTACGGCCGAGCCAAGTGCCGCATCGTCAGCGCCAGTTGCAGCCGTAGCCGCCCCTGCGGGGTGCGTACCGGCCAGCCCAGCAAGGACTCCGCGTGGGTCAGCCGGTCCTGGAGCGTGGAGTGGTGGACGTTGATCCCGGCGGCCGCCGCGCGCAGGCTGGTCGTGGTCGCCACGGCGTTCAAAGTGGCCAGCAGCCAGGGCGCGTTGGCCGCCGCCGCTTCCACGTCGTGGACGTCGGGCGGTGGTTCGGCGCCCGGTGCGACCAGTTCGGCGAGGAGGGCGATGCCGCCGAGCTCGTCGGCGTACACGACGCGAGGGCCGGGGTCGTGCGCGGTGCCGTCGGCGGTGAAGCGGAGGGCCGTGCGGGCGGCGGCCCAGGAGCGGGGCAGGTCCAGTACGGGGACGGCGGGGCCGATGCCCAGCCGTCCGGCGGGCAACTCGGCGTCCGTGTGCGGTGGTTGGGCGCCGGAGCCGTCCGGGCTCGCCTGCGGATCGCCGTCCGGCACGGGTCTCGGGCCGGACGTACCGGTGTCCCGCGGCGCGGCGACGACCCGGGGCCGTCCGTCGAGCGAGGCGAGCACCCGGGCCCGGGTCGTGGGGTCGGCCGGGTCGAGGCCGAGGCGGCGGGCCGCGTGCAGTCGGGCCGCCTCGGGAGCCGTGCCGTCGAGAAGGGTCTCGGTCAGCTCCGGGTCGTCGGCGGGAACCCGGCCCCGGGTGCGATCGAGCACGAGCCGTACGGCACCGGCCGCCCGCTCCAGGATCACCGCGTCGACGACACTGGGCGCCGCCCGCGCCGTACGCTCCAGCCAGAGCGCGGACGCCCCGCCCGGCGTCAGCGCGGCGGACGGCCAGGCGGGATCCGGCGGTGACGCGCTGTCCCTGCGCGTACCGTCCGCCTCGACCCGCACCCGGACCCGCCGTTCGGCGTCGACCAGCCGCGCGGCACACCCGGCCAGCACCGCCGCCCCGCGCACCAGCGCCTCGAGCCCGGCCCGCGACTCGGCGAGCCGATCGAAGTACCCGATGACCCGCACGGCGGCACCGGCGTCCGGATCCAGCGCGGTCAGGCGTCCGGCCAGCTCTTTCATATGCCCATGGTGCGGCATGCCACCGGCGGAGAGGAGGGACGGGACGTGGGTATCCCGCACGGTGTGTCCCTGGAAGGCGGCGACTGAGGAGCTTCCCTGGCGTGCCGCCCGCGCACAGCACGCCGGTGTCGCCGCGGTCGTGGATTCAAGCCGCTCGTGGCCTCTGCATCGGGTGTGCCATGCCTCCGGCGGAGGGACGCCCGGTCGAGTGGCGGCGCCAGCACACCGACGTCACCGCGGCCGCGCTCCCTTGAGCCGCTGCCGACAGCCTCCGCGGCCCGAGTCGCCCGCGAGACTGCCGCCCGCGGAGCGAACCCGTCGAACCTGTGGAAGCCCCAGTCCAAGGCAAGAGCCGCCGCGACACGCCCTTGATCACCGCGGCCGCGCTCCCGCGCCCCTCAAGCCGCCGCCAGCAGCCTCCGCAGCCAGCTCACATGCGCGGCCCGGGCCGCCTGCGACACCGCCGCCTGCGGCGCGAACCCGTCGAAACCGTGGAAGCCGCCCGGCCAGACGTGGAGTTCGGCGGTGCCGCCCGACTGCCAGAGGCGGGACGCGTAGGTGACCACCTCGTCGCGGAAGGTCTCCGCCGAGCCGACGTCCAGGAACGCCGGGGGCAGCCCGGTGAGGTCCTCCGCGCGGGCCGGTGCCGCGTACGGCGATACGTCGGGGGTGCCGCGGCGGTCGCCCAGGAGAGCGGTCCAGCCGGTCTCGTTGGCCGTGCGGTCCCAGATGCCGACGCCGGCCATCTGATGGGCGGACGGGGTGTCGTTGCGGTCGTCGAGCATCGGGCACAGCAGGAGCTGTCCGATGGGTCGCGGGCCGCCGCGGTCGCGGGTGAGCAGAGCCAGTGCGGCGGACAGTCCGCCCCCCGCACTCGCGCCCATGACGACGATCCGCTCCGCGTCGCCGCCGATCTCCTTCGCGTGCTCCGCCGTCCACAGCAGACCGGCGTACACGTCCTCGATCGGCGCCGGATGCGGATGCTCGGGCGCCAGCCGGTACTCCACCGACACCACCACCGCGTCCAGCTCCCGCGCGTAGTCCAGTGCCCCGGTCACCCCGACCCGCCGGTCGCCGAGCACCATCCCGCCGCCGTGCACGTGGTAGATGACGGGCAGCGGTCCGGGCGTCACGGGTGCGGTCGGACGGCAGATCAGCAGGGAGATGTCGGGCTCGCCGACCGGCCCCGCCACCTCCCGGTCCTCGACGGCGAAGGCGCCGTCCAGGGTCAGATCCATCTGCATCGACTGCATGATCGCCGGGCCCCGGCGGATCTCGTCGATGTCCTCCAACGTCATCCCGGGCGCGATGAACTCCTTGATCAACTCCAGGGCCGCGGCGAGTTCCGGGTCGAACGGGGGCGGGGGCGGGGTGGACGTCATGTGCTTCTCCTGACGCTGGGCGCGGCGGCTCGTACGGCCATACTCCGCGCGTCCACCCCGGATCCGCGTACCGCCGTCCGGCGGAACCTCCCCGCCGTCCGGCGGGTGCCCTGTCGGGATGTGACCTGTTGTTCACCCGCGGGACGTGGAAGGGATCCCGCACGACGACAACGATGTCCAAACCCCCATGGACCACCTCATGTGGCGCCCTGCGCGCCACCCCGCACCAGGAGCACCACCCGTGAACATCTCCCTGACCGTCTGGCTGCTGACGATCGCCGCCCTGTGCGCCCTCGTCGGAGCCGACTTCCTCATCGGCCGCAAACCCCACGACGTCTCCATCAAGGAAGCCGGCGTCTGGACCGTGGTCTGGGTCGTCCTGGCCTGCCTGTTCGGACTCGGACTGCTCATCTACGGCGGGAGCGGGCCGACCGGGGAGTTCTTCGCCGGGTACATCACCGAGAAGTCGCTGAGCGTCGACAACCTCTTCGTCTTCGTGCTGATCATGGGCAAGTTCGCGGTGCCGTCCCAGTACCAGCAACGGGTGCTCATGGTCGGCGTCCTCGTCGCCCTGGTGCTGCGCGCGGGCTTCATCGCGGCCGGTGCCGCGATCATCTCCACGTTCTCCTGGGTGTTCTACATCTTCGGCGCGTTCCTGATCTGGACCGCCTGGAAGCTCGTCCAGGACGCCCGCAAGGGCGGACACGAGGAGGAGTACGAGGAGAACAAGCTCCTCAAGATCGCCGAACGCCGCTTCGGCGTGGCCGACCGCTACCACGGCACCAAGCTGTTCATCACGGAGAACGGCAAGCGCATCATGACGCCGATGCTGGTCGTGATGCTCGCCATCGGCTCCACCGACGTGCTCTTCGCCCTCGACTCCATCCCCGCGATCTACGGCCTCACCCAGGACCCGTACATCGTCTTCACCGCCAACGCCTTCGCCCTGATGGGCCTGCGCCAGCTGTACTTCCTCATCGGCGGCCTGCTGAAGAAACTCGTCCACCTCAGCTACGGCCTGTCGGTCATCCTCGGCTTCATCGGCGTCAAACTGGTGCTGCACGCCCTGCACGAGTCCGGCGTGCGCGTCCCGGAGATCTCCATCCCCTTCTCCCTCGGTTTCATCGTGCTGGTCCTCGCGGTGACGACGTTCACCAGCCTGTGGGCCACGAGGACGCAGGACGCGGAACCCGCCGTCAAGTCGTAGGCGTGGAGCTTGACTTCGAGAGCGCTCGAAGACCTACCGTCACGAGGGACGGTGAAGGTCCGGACGGACCGCGAAGTGGACCGTGAGAGGGAGTCGGGCATGCGGGTCGGCGTACACATCAACCGGTTCAACCATTCCGGAGGGCCGGCGGCGGTCGGGCCCGAGCTGGCCGCGGCGGGCGCCGCGGCCGAGGCGGCGGGCGTCAGCTGGCTCTCGGTGATGGACCACTACTTCCAGATGGAGTTCAACGGCGGCGCCGAGGACGCCATGCTGGAGGCCTACACGACCCTGGGCTATCTCGCGGGCCGCACGTCCACGGTCCAACTGGGCGCGTTGGTCACGGGGGTGACGTACCGTCAGCCTGGACTGCTCGCGAAGATCGCCACCACGCTCGACGTGCTGTCCAGCGGCCGGGCCACACTGGGCATCGGGGCGGCCTGGTACGACCGTGAGCACCACGGTCTCGGCGTGCACTACCCGCCGGTCGCGGAGCGGTTCGAGCGGCTGGAGGAGACCCTGCGGATCTGCCTTCAGATGTGGGACCCGGAGGCGAACGGCCCCTTCGAGGGCAAGCACTACCGACTCGCCGAGACCCTGTGCGTACCCGCGCCGGTCAGCAGCCCGCACCCCGAGATCATGATCGGCGGCGGCGGTGAGAAGAAGACCCTCCGGCTGGTCGCCCAGTACGCCGACGCCTGCAACCTGATCGTGTCGACGCCGGACGAGCTGCGGCACAAGCTCGACGTGCTGCGCGGTCACTGCGACAGGCTGGGGCGCGACTACGACCGTATCCGCAAGACGATCGTGCACACCGGGGAGTCGGTCACCACGGGGGACACCGACGCGTTCCTGCGGGAGATCGACGGCTTCACGAAGCTCGGCGTCGACACGGTCATCCTGGGCCCGCGCACGGGCGAACCGGCCGAGTGGATCGAGCGGTTCGTCGCACCGGCGGTGCCGCGCCTGGCCGAACTGGACTGACCGGGGCGGCAGTTGGGACACGAAGGGGCCGGAGTCCGGGTGGACTCCGGCCCTTTCGGCGGTGAAGCGGGGTGCCTGGATCAGGCGGCGACGGCCTCGCCCGCGTGGCCCTTCAGCTGGGAGAGGACCTCGGTCAGCTGGGCCACGACCTCGGCGTCCTCGGACGGGTGGGTCTCGGCGAAGCGGGTCACGGAACCGGGGATCGAGAGCTTGAGCTCCTCGATGACCTTGCCGCCCGCGATGCCCACGGCCTTGCGGGCCTCGTCCTGCGCCCACACGCCGCCGAACTGGCCGTACGCGGTGCCGACCACGACGACCGGCTTTCCGCCGAAGCCGCTGGCGCCGTAGGGGCGGGACAGCCAGTCGATGGCGTTCTTCAGGACGGCCGGGATGGTGCCGTTGTACTCGGGGGAGAAGAAGAGGAACCCGTCCGCGGCACCGGCGGCGGCACGCAGCTTGGCGGCGGCGGCCGGGACGTTGCCCTCGACGTCGATGTCCTCGTTGTAGAACGGGATCTCGGCGAGACCCTCGAAGATCTCGATGTCGGCGCCCTCGGGCGCGAACTTCACGGCGGCCTCGGCGAGCTGGCGGTTGTGCGAGCCGGCACGCAGGCTGCCGACGAGCGCGAGGATACGAACAGACATGGGGACTCCAAGAGGGGGGCTGAAACACTGCCGTTACGATCCGGACCGAGGTCCGTTTAAAAGTTGTACCAGGCTAAGCGGACCGCGGTCCAGTTTTGTTCCCGGTGCTTTACGCTGTCTTCATGTCCAGCGTCCTGCCGCCCTTCCCGAAGCCCGAGGAGTCCATAAGCGAACCCCGGTTGCTGGAGGTCCGCTCCTACGCCGACGAGCCCTGCCTGCGTGCCGACGCGGCCCGCAATCGCGCCAAGCTGCTGGAGGCCGCCGCCCGGCTGATCGCCGAGCACGGAGTGGCCGGCGTCACCATGGAGGCGGTCGCCGCCGCCGCCCAGGTCGGCAAAGGGACCGTCTTCCGCCGCTTCGGCGACCGCACCGGCCTGCTGATGGCGCTGCTCGACCACTCCGCGCAGACCCTCCAGGCCGACTTCCTCGGCGGCCCGCCCCCGCTGGGCCCCGGAGCCCCGCCGGTCGAGCGGCTGCGGGCGTTCGGTGTGGCTGTCCTGAACCGCTCGGCGGAGCAGCTGGACCTGCACCTGGCCGCCCAGCCGGAGCCCACCCGCCGCTTCTCCCACACCGCGCTCCAGGCGCTGCGCACCCACGTCATGGTGCTGCTCCGGCAGATCCTGCCGGACGCCGACTGCGATCTCCTCTCCCAGACGCTCATGGCGTATCTCGACCCCGCCCTGATCAACCATCTGACCAGGCAGTGCGGGATGCCCATGGAACGGCTGGAGGCCGGCTGGATCGACCTCGTCGCCCGCGTGACCTGTACGCCACAGCCCTGCTGAGCACCGCTCAGCCGAAGGAGGCGAACATGTCGAGAATGCCCTGCGGGGCGTCCTCACGGAACATGAGGACCCCGTTCGCCGCCGAGTCCGCCGCCGACTCCTCGCTGCGCGGGAACAGCTTCTCCTCGTAGGCGGCCAGCGCGGCCTCGGTGTCGCCCGGGTGCGCGGCCAGCGCCTCGCCCAGTTCGGCGCCGTCGAGCATGGCCAGGTTGGCGCCCACGCCCGCGAACGGCGACATCAGGTGGGCCGCGTCGCCCAGCAGCGTGACCCCGGGCACCCGCTCCCAGCGGTGCCCGATCGGCAGCGCGTGGATCTGCCGCGGGGTCAGCGGCCCGTCGGCGTCGGCGAGCAGCGCCCGCAGACTCTTGTCCCAGTCCGCGAAGTGCTCCAGGGTGTACGCCTTCGCCGCCTCGGTGTCCGTGAAGTCGACGTGCCCGAACGCGTCCTCGGGAACGGCGAGCGCCACATAGATGTGCAGGCTGCCGTCGGTCTCGCGGTGGGCCAGGAAGCCCTTGCCCGCGCCGAGCGCCATCATCATGCCGCCGCCGACGACCTCGGCGCTCACGGGATGCCGCAGATCGGCGTCCGGCAGGTCCACCTCGACGAACGAGATGCCGACGTACGCGGGCTTCGCGTCCGAGAGCAGCGGCCGCACCCTGGACCAGGCGCCGTCCGCGCCGATCAGCAGATCGGTGGTGAAGGAGGTGCCGTCCGCGAGCGTCACCTCGTGCCGGCCGCCGTCCAGCGGGCGGGCGCCGGTGACCTTGGCGCCCCAGCGGACGGTGCCCTCGGGCAGCGAGCCGAGCAGCAGGTCGCGCAGCTGGCCGCGGTCGACCTCGGGGCGCCCGCCGGTGCCGTCGTCGGGGTCGTCCAGGAGGACCGTGCCGGTCTTGTCGAGGACGCGGGTGGCCTCGCCGCCCGGGTGCACCAGCGCGCGGAACTCCTCGTACAGGCCCGCCGCACGCAGCGCCGGCTGGCCGGAGTCGTCATGGATGTCGAGCATGCCGCCCTGGGTGCGCGCGGCGGGGGAGTCGTCCAGGTCGAGGACGGCGGCCTCGATGCCGTTCACGTGCAGGACCCGGGCGAGCGTGAGCCCGCCGAGTCCGCCGCCGACGATCGCGATGGGGTGATGGGGGGTGGTCATGATGGCCTCCTTCAAGTGGGCGGGAAACAAAGTCAGTCGGGTACGGCGGTTCGCTCGATGCCGGCGATCAGCGCCTGGAACCGCCACGACAGGCGGGCCTCGGGCGCCCCGGAGAGCAGGTCGCCGGAGCGGGCGGCGATGTGCGGATGGGTCCGGTCGGACACCGTGCGCAGGGCGTAGGTCAGGGCGTCCCAGTCCTCCTGGCCGACGTCCTCGCCCGCGTGTTCCGCGGCCGTCGCGGTGGCCTGCTGGAGCAGCAGGTCCACGCCCCACGCGGCCTGCGCCGGCGGGACGCCGCCCTCGTCGAGCAGGGTCAGCAGGGTCTCGATCAGGTTCAGGTAGTGCGGGCCGCTGGGCCAGGCCGTCAGCGCCGAACGGGCGAGGCTCGGATGCTCGAAGAGCATCGCGGTGTACGCGGTGAGCACCTGCTCGACCCGCTCGCGCCAGGAACCCTCGGTGGGTGCCGTCTCGATCGTGCCGAGCAGCTCGTCCAGCACCGCCGCGTGCAGCTCCGCGGTGTTGCGGACGTACACGTACAACGAGGCCGGACCGGTGTCGAGCTCCTGGGCCAGGCGCCGCATGGTGACCTTCTTCAGACCTTCGGCGCGCAGTACCGCCACGGCGGCGGCGACGATGCCCTCCCTGCTCAGGGCGGGTTTCGCCGGGCGTTCACGGCGGCTGCGCGGGGTGTCGGAGCGAGCTGTCATGCCTCCACGGTAACGAACATGTTCGCTCCGAACAAGTTCGGGACGAACATGTTCGTAAAATACCGGACCATGCTGCTCTCGTGACGGCCGTTCCCCCGCCGCACTCTTCGGCCCCGGCTTCTGCCAAGATGCCGTACGTCATGGTGCAGATACCGAAAACGCCCGCAGCCCCGTCGCCCGCACCGCGCTCCGTACCCACGAGCGCCGATGTGGCCCGCCTGGCCGGCGTCTCACGCGCGACCGTCTCCTACGTCCTCAACAACACCAGTGCCGTACGGATCAGCGAACCCACCCGCCGTCGCGTCCACGAGGCCGCCAAGGAACTCGGGTACGTCCCGCACGCGGCGGCCCGCAGTCTGCGCGCCGGACACAGCCGCATGGTGCTGATGCCGGCGCCGACCATGCCGGTGGGACTGCTCTACAGCCAGTTCATCAACGAACTCCAGTGGGCGCTCAGCCGCCTCGACTACACGGTCGTCCAGCACGGCTCCGTCGGGCTGCGCGGCGACGAGGCCGCCCGCGCCTGGGCCGAACTCCGCCCGGTCGCCGTCCTGGTGCCCGGCGCCGGACTCGGCCCGGAGGGCGTCGCCGTCCTCAAGCGCTCCGGCGCACGGGCCGTCCTCACGCTCGGCCCCGAGAAGGTCGACGGCGCGCACGCCCTGCTCCTGGACCACGAAGGTGTCGGCCACTGCGCCGGTGCGCACCTGTACGGCCGCGGCCGGCGGCGGATCGGCGTGGTCGTGCCCGAGGAGCCCGGCATGGGGGTCTTCTCCCGGCCCCGCCTCGAAGGCGTGCGCCGCGCCCTGCTCGGCACGGACGCGACGGCCACCGAACTCCCGCTCGCCTACAGCGAGGAGAGCGCCGCCCGGATCGCCGCACGCTGGCGCGCTCTCGACCTCGACGCCGTGTTCACGTACAACGACGAGTACGCGATGCTCCTGATGCGCGCCCTCCAGGACGAAGGCATCCGCATCCCCGAGGACACGGCCGTGATCGGCGCCGACGACCTCATGATCGGCCGCCTGCTGCGCCCGCGCCTGAGCACCGTCCACATCCAGCTGCCGTCCGGCCGCGACCTCGCCGAACTGGTCGACAGCGCGGTACGCGAACCGGGCGCGGCACCCGGCACGCACGAACTGCTCGGCGCGACGGTGGTACACCGCGACTCCAGCTGACCGATGTGTGGTGCGGGCGGCCGCACGGCGGGGGAGGGTGTCGATGCGATGGGGGTCCCTGGCTCGGGCGAAGCCGAGGGGGGGCGTCGGCGCCCGCGCCCACTCCGGGCCCGGCGACCGTGCCCGGGGCGACCCGGTCGTACGCGACCAGGGACTGTCCGGCGGAGCAGGCCGGAGGGAAACGGCGGCGCCTGAACAGCGCCGGTGAGCGGGGTCCAGTGCGCGTCCTGCCGGGCGGTGACGGCGAGCGGGTGCAGATGCCGCTGGGCGTGCGGCGGTACGGCGAGGCGATCAGCCGGCGAGGCCGGTGGCGTGAGCCGTCCGGCCGACTGCATCGCGCCTTCCTGGTCCGTCTCGGCCGGTTCGCCGTAGGCGTCCTGCTCGATCCCCCCGTCGACCGGTTCGGGCGAAGTTGAGAGCCGGAGAGTCGCCGACGGCGCCCATCCCGGGCCCGGCGACCGCGCCCGGGGGCGATCCCGCCGTACGCGACTAGGATGTTGCACGCTCAACCAGACGGGGATGCGTGCGGACACCGGACGCGGCTCGCGCGGCTGCGCCGGATCAGCGCATCCCGTCGCGCGGCCGCCCAACCGGCCGTGAACACACGGGACTTGCGCTGCGGTGCGGGTCCCGCCGGTGACGGATCGGAGAACCGCCATGCCTCTGCTCGACCCCAAGACCTGGCAGCCCCGCCCCCTGTCGGGCCCCGAGTACCCGGTCACCGAGCCCGCCACCGGCGACACGCTCGGCACCGTCACGCTCGCCGCCGCCGAGGACATCCGGCCGTCCGTCCAGGCGGCCCTTGCCGCGCAGGCCGAGTGGGCGCGCGTCCCGCACTTCGTCCGCGCCGGTGTGCTGCGCAAGGCCGGTGACCTGTTCGCCGCGCACGCCGAGGAACTGCGCGAGTGGCTCGTGCGGGAGTCCGGGTCGATCCCCGGCAAGGCCGACTTCGAACTGCACGTCGCCGCCCAGGAGTGCTACGAGGCCGCCGCGCTCGCCTCCCGCCCCGCCGGGCAGGTCCTCCCCACGGAGGCGCCCCGGCTGTCGTACACCCGGCGCGTCCCGGTCGGCGTCGTCGGCGTGATCGCGCCGTTCAACGCCCCGCTGATCCTCTCCATCCGCTCGGTCGCCCCGGCGCTCGCGCTCGGCAACGCGGTCGTCCTGAAGCCGGACCCGCGCACGGCGGTCTGCGGGGGACTGTCCCTCGCGGCGGTCTTCGCGGAGGCGGGCCTGCCCGAGGAGCTGTTGCAAGTACTGCCCGGTGGTGCTGACGTGGGGGCCGCGCTGGTCGCCGATCCGCAGGTGCCCGTCATCTCCTTCACCGGCTCAACTGCCGCCGGGCGCGCGGTCGGTGAGGCGGCGGGGCGTCATCTCAAGCGCGCACACCTGGAGTTGGGCGGGAACTCGGCCCTGATCGTGCTGGCGGACGCCGACCTGGACGCGGTGATCTCCACGGCGGCCTGGGGCTCGTTCTTCCACCAGGGCCAGATCTGCATGACGACCGGCCGCCACCTCGTCCACGAGTCGCTCTACGAGGAGTACGTCGAACGCCTCGCCGCCAAGGCCGACTTGCTCGCGGTCGGCGACCCGCACCGCGCGCAGGTCCACCTCGGCCCGATCATCGACAGCGCTCAACTCACCAAGATCCACGGCCTGGTTGAGGCCAGCACGGCAAGTGGCGCCAGGCTGGCGGCCGGTGGCACCCACGAGGACCTCTTCTACCGGCCGACCGTCCTCGCCGGCGTCGACGACGACACCCCCGCCTACGCGGAGGAGGTCTTCGGCCCGGTCGCGCCGGTACGGTCCTTCGCCACCGCCGACGAGGCGGCGGCGCTGGCCGCGACGGGACCCTACGGCCTGTCGCTCGGCATCGTCACGCGCGACAGCGCCCGCGGCCTGGACCTCGCGGAACGCATCCCCACCGGAATCGTCCACATCAACGACCAGACCGTGAACGACGAGGCCGTCGCACCCTTCGGCGGGGTCGCCGCGTCCGGCACCGGCGCCCGCTTCGGCGGCGAGGCCAACCTGGAGGCCTTCACCGACGTGCGCTGGACGACGGTACGCGGGGACGTGGCGTCGTATCCGTTCTAGGTGTTTCCGGAACGGCGGTGCTTACTGACCGTTCTGCTCGGCCTGCGCCTGCTGCTCGGCGACCGACTTGCGGACCTCGTCCATGTCGAGCTTGCGGGCCTGGCCGATGACGTCCGTCAGGGCGGCCTCCGGCAGGGCACCGGGCTGGGCGAACACGGCGACGCGGTCGCGGACGATCATCAGCGTGGGGATCGACTGGATGCCGAAGGCCTGCGCCAGCTCGGGCTGGGCCTCGGTGTCGATCTTGCCGAAGACGAGGTCCGGGTTCTCGTCGGCCGCCTTCTCGTAGACCGGGGCGAACTGACGGCACGGCCCGCACCAGGACGCCCAGAAGTCGATCAGGACGAAGTCGTTGTCCGTGACCGTCTGGTCGAAGTTCTCCTTGGTGAGCTCCACGGTGGTGGTCATGACGTAATTCCCTCTTCCTCGATGTGGGGGCGAAGCCGTCCCGGACAACACGGTCGTCCGGTCCCGTATTCCGCGCCCCTACCCGTGTGGCCACAGCGCACACCACCCAGCAGACTGACCCCATGACGGAAACGGAATCCATCGCGTACGACGTCGTGGTGCTCGGGGCCGGGCCCGTGGGGGAGAACGTCGCCGACCGCACCCGTGCGGCCGGTCTCTCCACCGCGATCGTGGAGAGCGAACTGGTCGGCGGAGAGTGCTCGTACTGGGCGTGCATGCCCAGCAAGGCCCTGCTGCGCCCGGTCATCGCCCGCGCCGACGCCCGCCGCGTGCCCGGCCTCGGCCACCTCGTCCAAGGGCCGCTCGACACCGCCGCGGTGCTCGCCCACCGCGACTACGAGACCTCGGGCTGGAAGGACGACGGCCAGGTCCAATGGCTCGACGGCATCGCCGCCGACCTCTACCGCGGCCAGGGCCGCCTCGACGGCCCCCGCAGGGTGACGGTGACGGGCCCCGACGGCGTACGGCACGTCCTCACCGCCCGGCACGCCGTCGCGGTCTGCACCGGCACCAGCGCCCTCCTCCCCGACCTGGCCGCACTCGCCGACGTCAAGCCGTGGACCAGCCGCGAGGCCACCAGCGCCAAGGCCGCGCCCGGCCGGCTGATCGTGGTCGGCGGCGGGGTCGTCGCCGTCGAGATGGCGACCGCCTGGCAGGCGTTGGGCTCCCGCGTCACCCTCCTCGTCCGCGGCAAGGGCCTGCTGCCCCGCATGGAGCCCTTCGCCGGCGAACTGGTCGCCGACGCGCTCACCGAGGCCGGCGTCGACCTGCGCACGGGTACGTCCGTCACGTCGGTGACCCGCGAGAACGGCACCGTCGTCGCCGTCACCGACAGCGGCGACCGCGTCGAGGCCGACGAGATCCTCTTCGCCACCGGACGCGCCCCGAGGACCGACGACATAGGCCTCGACACGATCGGCCTGGAACCCGGCTCCTGGCTGACGGTGGACGACTCCCTGCGCGTCCAGGACAGCGAGTGGCTGTACGCGGTCGGCGACGTCAACCACCGCGCCCTCCTCACCCACCAGGGCAAGTACCAGGCCCGTATCGCGGGCGCCGCGATCGCCGCCCGCGCCTCCGGGGTCCCGCTGCTGGAGACCGACCCGTGGGGCGCCCACGCGGCCACCGCCGACCATGACGCCGTACCCCAGGTCGTCTTCACCGACCCGGAGGCCGCGTCCGTCGGCCTCTCCCTCGCCGAGGCCGAACAGGCCGGCCACCGCGTCCGCGCGGTCGACGTCGAGCTCTCCTCGGTCGCCGGCGCCGGCCTCTACGCCGACGGCTACCGGGGCCGCGCCCGCATGATCGTCGACCTCGACGACGAGACCCTGCGCGGAGTCACCTTCGTGGGCCCCGGAGTGGGCGAACTGATCCACTCGGCAACCGTCGCGGTCGCCGGCCAGGTCCCGATCAGCCGCCTGTGGCACGCGGTCCCGTCGTACCCGACGATCAGCGAGGTGTGGCTGCGTCTGCTGGAGGCGTACCGCGGCTGAACACCCCAGTCCCCCTCGGGCAGTTGGAAGCCGCCTGATTTCCACGGCCCCTTGATTCTCCAAGGCCCCTTGATTCGCTACGGCAGCTCGAAGCCGAGCGCAGCCGACGCCGCCTCCGGTGTCGGCTGCGCCCAGCGCTCCGCCATCGCCTCGTTCGAGGACAGGGAGCGCAGTTCCGCGCGGTCGAGATAGAGCAGGCCGTCGAGGTGGTCAGTCTCGTGCTGGACGATCCGCGCGGGCCACCCGGTGAAGACCTCGTCCACTGCACGCCCGTGCTCGTCCTGCCCGGTCAGCCGCACCGAGGCGTGCCGCGCGACCACGGCCTGCCAACCCGGCACGCTGAGACACCCCTCGAAGAACGCGGCCCGACCGTCACCGACGGGTTCGTACGACGGATTGACCAGCACCCGGAACGGCTGCGGCACCCGCCCGCGCACCACCCGTACCTCGTCCGGCCCGTACAAGATCCCCAACAACGAGGTTACTTCCCGGTACATCCCGGGCCGCCTCGCAGCACGCGGAATCCCTTTATCGGGAGTGGCGGCAGCGCGTTCGTACGGGCCTGGCCAAGTTGCAGGACAGCTACGCCGGTCCGGCCGAAGTCCGAGCAGTATCCGGCGTAGTTGATGCTCACGTCGGTCCACAGGACGTCGC
>NZ_JBLTJC010000194.1:0-19382 GCF_048158785.1 Streptomyces colwelliae
GACCCACATCCTCGACGACCCAACACAGCCGTTGTTGTGGGCGCGCGCCCCGCCGACCTGCCCGCGGCTCAACTCGCCCTGCTGGACGCCCTGTACGGCGGTTCGCTGACGGTGCTGGAGGCGGCGGCCCTGCTGGAGCTGCCCGTGTCCGCGGTGCGCGTCCTGGCCGCCGGTCTCGTCGATCTGAGCCTGGTCCTCGCCCGTGCCCCGATCCCGCCCGCCGAACGCTTCGACCCCGACCTGCTGAAGAGAGTCGCAGATGGCCTACGCGCCCTCAAGCACCACTAGCGGCAGCACCACCAGCGGCATCCATCTGCCGGACACAGCACGCGAGTTGGTCAAGATCCTGATCGCGGGACCCTTCGGGGTGGGCAAGACGACCCTCATCGACTCCGTGTCGGAGATCCGGCCGCTGCACACCGAGGAACGGCTCAGCGAGGCGTCCGTCCATGTGGACGATCTCGACGGGGTGCGGGAGAAGTCGACGACGACCGTCGCGATCGACTTCGGGCGGATCAGCCTGCCGGGCGGGATCGTGCTGTATCTGTTCGGCACGCCCGGGCAGGAGCGGTTCCGGGCCCTGTGGGACGACATCGCGTACGGCGCGCTCGGGGCGCTCGTCCTGGTCGACAGCCGCCGCGTCGACGCCTCGTTCGACGTGCTCGGGCTGGTGGAGGAGAGCGGGCTGCCCTACGCCGTCGCCTTCAACACCTTCCCGGACGCGCCCCGGCACCACACCGAGCAACAGCTGCGCGCCGCCCTCGACTTGGAGCCCGGCACGCCGCTGGTGACCTGTGACGCCCGGGACGCGGACTCGTCCCTCGACGCGCTGCTCGCCCTGGTCCAGCATCTGATCGACCGCGACCCTCCGGAGCACCGGTGACCACCACTTCCCCCACCGGCCCCACCCGACCCGTCCGCCTGTGGGAGGACGGCTTCGCGCTGGATCCCTACGGCTACTACGCCGCCCTGCGCGCCCAGGGACCGGTCGGCTGGGCCGAACTCGCCCCGGGCGTACCGGCGTACGTCGTCACCGAGCGGCGGGCCGCGCTGGAGCTGCTGCGCGACACCGACACGTTCTCGCACGATCCCCGGCCCTGGGAGTCGACGGTCGCCGAGGACTCGCCGGTCCTGGGGATGATGCGCTGGCGGCCCAACTCCCTGTTCTCGGACGGCACCGCGCACGTCCGCTACCGTGCCTCGCTGATCGACACCTTCGACCGGATCGAGCCGCACGACCTGCGGGCCCGGGTGCACCGCGCGGTGCATGTGCTGGTGAGCCGGATCGGGCCGCGCGGAGAGGCCGATCTGGTGGGCGAGTTCGCCAGGCCGCTGATGGCTCTGGTGTTCAACAGCCTGTTCGGACTGCCCGACAGCCAGAGCGCGCGGCTGGACCGGGCGCTGGGCATGATGATGGAAGGCGGCGCCCAAGCGGCCGAGGGCGAGGCCGAGTTCGGCGGATACGTCCTCGAACTGATCGCCGCGAAGGCCGAGTTGCGCGGCGACGACCTGCCGAGCTGGCTGCTCGACCATCCGGCGGGGCTGACCCCGGAGGAGGTCGCCTGGCAGGTGTTCCTCACCCTGGGCGCGGGCCACGAACCGACCGCGAACCTGGTGTCCAACGCCCTGTCCCGCATCCTCGGCACCTCGGTCTACTACTCCACGCTGACCAGTGGCGCCCGTCCGGTCATGGACGCCGTGGTGGAGGTCCTGCACCACGAGACCCCGCTCGCCAACTACGGGATCCACTACGCCCGTTCACCCGTGACGTTCCACGGCGCGTGGATCAGGCCCGCGATCCCGGTCGTCGTCTCGTACGGCGCGCTCGCGCACTTCGCCGAGCAGGAGGTCGTCAGTGGCCGGCATCCGAACGACGCCTCGCACCTGTCGTGGTCGGCGGGTCCGCACGCCTGCCCGGTCAAGCAGCACACGCTGCTCATCGCGACGGAGGCGATCGAGCGGCTCACCCTGTGGCTGCCGGACCTCGAACCCGTCGTACCGCGCGCGGAGTTGACCTGGCGTCCCGGCCCCTTCCATCGCTCGCTCACCTCGCTGCCCGTCCGGTTCAGCCCGCGCTCCCCCGACCAGCCAGGAGACCCGTCGTGACCGTGTCCGACCGCATCGCCCTCGACCCGTTCGGCGCCGACATGGCCGCCGAGAGCGCCAAGCTGCGTGCCCTCGGCCCGATCGTGCCCGTCGAACTGCCCGGCGGCATCCCCGCCTGGGCCCCCACCGGCTACGACACCCTGAAGGAACTGATCCTCGACCCGCAGGTCAGCAAGGACCCCCGGCTGCACTGGAACCTGTGGTCCGAGATCGGCGAACACCCCTCCTGGGGCTGGGTGTTGGGCTGGGTCGGCGTGATCAACATGCTCTCCACCTACGGCACCGACCACGCCCGCCTGCGCAAACTCGTCGCGCCCAGTTTCACCCACCGGCGCACCGAGGCGATGCGCACCCGGGTGGAGGCGATCACGACCGAGCTGCTCGACGCGGTGGCGTCCGACGACGCCGAGGTGGTCGACATCAGAGCGGCCCTCGCCCATCCCCTGCCGATGCGGATCATCTGCGAACTGTTCGGTGTGCCCGACGAGTTGGTGGACGACACCGGGCGGCTGATCGCGGCCATCATGGACACCTCGGACCCGTCCCCGGAGCACGCGGCGTTCGTGCAGCAGCAGATCGGCACGGTGCTGCCCGCGCTGATCGCCCACCGCAGCGAGCACCCCGGCGACGACCTCACCACCGAACTGATCCGGGTCCGGGACGAGGACGGCGACCGGCTCAGCGACGAGGAACTGCTGTACACGCTGCTGCTGGTGATCGGAGCGGGCTTCGAGACGACGGTCAACCTCATCGGCAACGCGATCGTCGCGCTGCTCAAGCGCCCCGAGCAACTGGCGGACGTGCGCGCCGGGAAGATCGGCTGGGACGCGGTCGTCGACGAGACGCTGCGCGTCCACCCGTCCATCGCGTCGCTGCCGCTGCGGTTCGCGGTCGGTGACCTCACCGTCGGGGACGTCACCGTCCCGGCCGGCGACGCCATCATCACCACGTACGCCGCGGCCGGGCTCGATCCCGCGCACTACGGCCCGGACGCGGACGTCTTCGACGCGGCCCGCGGAGCCGACGACCACCTGTCGTTCGGCATCGGCGTGCACCGCTGCATCGGAGCCCCGCTCGCCCGCGTGGAGGCCCTCACCGCGCTGCCCGCGTTCTTCGACCGCTTCCCGGACGCCCGGCTCGCCGTAGCAGCGGACGAACTGCGTCAGGTGCCGTCGTTCATCGCCTTCGGCTGGCGGGAAGTGCCGGTACGGCTGCGCGGGTCAGCGATCTAAGAGCTGAGAACCGCATTCCAAGAGCGTGGAACCGCCCCGCCGCGGCCCCGGAGGTGGGCCGCGGGCGGAGCTAGTCCTGCCCGGGTTCGGGGGAGAGACCCGAGCGCTCTCGTCGGCTTCCCCTGATTCGCCGGGGTACACCCCACCGGACCGACGGGTGGCAACGGGCCCGTGCGGCGACCCGCGCGGGCACGGCATAAGCTCGGCGGGTGGCCAAGTACTTCGACGTGCATCCGGACAATCCGCAGCCCCGCACCATCTCCCAGGTCGCGGACAGTGTGCGCTCGGGTGCGCTGATCGCGTACCCGACCGACTCCTGCTACGCGCTGGGCTGCCAGCTGGGCAACCGCGACGGCCTGGAGCGGATCAAGACGATCCGGCAGCTGAACGACCGGCACCACTTCACGCTGGTGTGCCAGAACTTCGCCCAGCTGGGCCAGTTCGTGCACATCGACAACGACGTGTTCCGCGCCATCAAGGCCTCCACGCCCGGCAGTTACACGTTCATCCTCCCGGCGACGAAGGAGGTGCCGCGCCAGTTGCTGCACGCGAAGAAGAAGACCGTGGGCGTACGCATCCCCGACCACGTCGTCACCCAGGCACTGCTGGCCGAGCTGGGCGAGCCGCTGCTGTCCAGCACCCTGCTCCTGCCCGACGAGGAGGAGCCGATGACCCAGGGCTGGGAGATCAAGGACCTGCTCGACCACGTGCTGGACGCGGTGGTCGACTCCGGGGACTGCGGCACGGAACCGACGACCGTCATCGACTTCTCGAACGGCGAGGCCGAGATCGTCCGCAAGGGCGCGGGGGACGTCTCCCGCTTCGAGTGACCCCGTTCGGCTTCGAGTGACCCCGGCGGAGGGGCCATGGGCAGGCGTGCCACGATGATCGGAACACGCCGCGCCGGGCCGGCAGGCGGTCCGGCGCCGATCCGCACGGAGGCACCCCCGCCATGACCGCTGTACAGGGCACAGCCGTGGACATCCCCACCGAGGACGGCGTCGCCGACGCCTATCTGGCGCATCCCGGCGACGGGCTTCCCCATCCGGCCGTGCTGCTCTACCAGGACGCCTTCGGGCTGCGCCCGCACCTCAAGTCCATGGCCGACCGGCTGGCCGAGGCGGGTTACACGGTCCTGGTGCCGAACGTGTTCTACCGGCAGGGGCGTGCCCCCGTGGTCGAGCTGCCCGAATTCATCGATCACGACGGGCGTCCGGAGATCTTCGAGAAGGTCGGCCCGCTGATCATGGGGCTGGCCCGGCATCCCGAACTGATCGAGCGGGACGCCGGTGCCTATCTGCGCTGGCTGGCCGAGTCCCCGCTGGTCGCCGACGGGCCGGTCGCGATCACCGGGTACTGCATGGGTGCCCGGCTGGCGCTGTACACCGCCGGCGCCTACCCGGACCGGGTGGCGGCCGCGGCCGGCTTCCACGGCGGACGGCTGGCCACCGACGACCCGGACAGCCCGCACCTGGCCGCCGAACGCATCACCGCCGAGCTGTACTTCGGCCACGCCGACCAGGATCCCTCGATGCCCGAGGACCAGATCAAGCGGTTCGAGGACGCGCTCACCGCGGCCGGTGTCCGGCACCGCTGCGAGGTCTACCCGGGCGCGCACCACGGCTACACGCAGGCCGACACCTCGGCGTACGACGCGGAGGCCGACGAGCGTCACTGGGTCGCGCTGCTCGACCTGCTGGACCGCACGTTCTGATCGACAGGCCGCTTTCACTGATTCAACGCGGGTGCCCACGGCGCGAGTTGCCGTGGGCACCTTTCGTTCAACTCATTGACATGCCCGCGCCTCGGCGCGACTCTGAGAGCGCTCTCACATAGGTACGGACCAATTTTCGTACACCCCCCACACGGAGGTGAGTAGTGCTCGCCAGACTCCTGCGCCGACTGGGCGCCGCGACCGCGGTGGCCACCATGCTCGCGCTGGCCACACCGCTGACGGCGGACGCCGCGGTGCCCGCCACGATCCCGCTGAAGATCACCAACAACTCGGGCCGCGGTGACGCGGTCTACGTCTACAACCTGGGCACCAACCTGGCCACCGGCCAACAGGGTTGGGCCGACGCCAACGGCACGTTCCACGCCTGGCCCGCCGGTGGCAACCCGCCCACCCCGGCGCCGGACGCGTCGATCGCGGGCCCGGCGGCCGGGCAGTCCAGCACCATCCGGATCCCCAAGTTCTCCGGCCGCATCTACTTCTCGTACGGCCAGAAGCTGGTGTTCAAGCTGACCACCGGCGGTCTGGTGCAGCCGGCGGTGCAGAACCCGACCGACCCGAACCGCAACATCCTCTTCAACTGGTCCGAGTACACGCTGAACGACTCCGGGCTGTGGATCAACAGCACCCAGGTGGACATGTTCTCCGCGCCGTACGCGGTCGGGGTGCAGCGGTCCGACGGGAGCACGGCCTCCACCGGGCATCTCAAGTCGGGTGGTTACACCGGGTTCTTCAACGCGCTGCGCGGACAGCCGGGCGGCTGGGCCAACCTGATCCAGACCCGGTCCGACGGCACGGTTCTGCGAGCGCTCTCACCGACGTACGGGATCGAGACGGGCGCCCTGCCGAGCACCGTGATGGACGACTACATCAACCGTGTCTGGTCGAAGTACACGTCGTCGACGCTGACCGTGACGCCGTTCGCCGACCAGCCGAACACCAAGTACTACGGCCGGGTGTCGGGCAACGTCATGAACTTCACCAACAGCTCCGGGGCGGTCGTGACGACCTTCCAGAAGCCGGACGCGGCCAGCATCTTCGGCTGCGCCAAGTACCTCGACGCCCCCAACGACCTGGTGCGCGGCCCGATTTCACGCACGCTGTGCGCGGGCTTCAACCGTTCCACGCTCCTGGTCAACCCCAACCAGCCGGACACCACCACGGCGAACTTCTACGTGGACACGGTGACCAACCACTACGCCCGCAAGATCCACGCGCAGATGGCCGACGGCAAGGCGTACGCGTTCGCGTTCGACGACGTCGGCGCCCAGGAGTCCCTGGTGAACGACGGCAACCCGCAGCAGGCCTATCTGACGCTGGACCCGCTGAGCTGAGGAAACCGGACACCCCGCACGCCTGGGGGCGCGTGCGGGGTGCCGGACGGAGCAGGTGAAGCGGATCAGCTGGTCGTGACGGCTGTGTCGTCGATGACGAAGCTGGTCTGGAGCGAGGAGTCCTCGACGCCGCTGAACTTCAGGGCGACCGTGGTGCCCGCGAAGGCCGACAGGCTGAAGGACTTCGCGACGTACCCGGTGGCCTTGTTGAGGTTCGAGTACGTGGCGAGCGTGGTCGATCCGGCGGTGACCGTCAGCTTGTCGTAAGCCGTGCTGGTGGTGGTCTCAGCCGTGTCGATGTGGATGTAGAAGGTGAACGTCGTCCCCGTGCAGCCGCTCGGGATCGTCACCGACTGGGACAGCGTGTCGGTGTGGGTCGACCCATAGCCGTCGAGCCAGGCCTTGTACGAACCGGTGCGGGCGGCCTCGCCGGTGTCGGTGGTGATGACCCCGCTGGTAGCGGTCCAGGTGGTGGCGCCCGACTCGAAGCCCGCGTTGCCCAGCAGCTGCGTCGAGGTGCAACTGCCGCCCCCGCCGCTGGAACTGACGGTCCAGGTGAAGGCCGCGGTACCGGTCGCCCCTGTGCTGTCGGTGACGGTCACGGTGGTGCTGTACGTGCCCGCTGTCGTCGGGGTGCCGGTGATGGCGCCCGTGGAGCTGCTGATCGACAGGCCGGTCGGCAGTCCGGTCGCGGCGTACGTCAGGGTGCCGCTGTTGGTGCTGCTGGCCGTGATCCCCAGGCTCACCGCCGTACCGACGGTGGAGGACTGGCTGCCCGGGTTGGTGACCGTGACGCCCGTGGTCGGCACGGTGATGTGGCTGCCGACGTTGATGCCGGCGAAGGCGTTGCCGACTCCCGCGTACTGGGCGGACGTCGTGCCGTACAGCGCGCCTGCGGCGCTGAGCGCGGCGGTGCGGGCGGAGGCGTAGTTGGTGGTGGACGTCATGTACGTCGTCAGCGCCTTGTACCAGATCTGCAGAGCCGCGGCCCGGCCGATCCCGGCGACGGCCACGCCGTCGGAGGTGGTGCTGGTGTAGGTGGTGCCGTTGATGACCTTGGTGCCGCTGCCCTCGGAGAGCAGGTAGAACATGTGGTTCGCCGGGCCCGAGGAGTAGTGGACGTCAAGGTTGCCGACGCCGGAGTACCAACTGTCCGCGGAGCCGCCGTCCTTGCTCGGCTTGTCCATGTAACGCAGCGGCGTGCCGTCGCCGTTGATGTCGATCTTCTCGCCGATGAGGTAGTCACCGACGTCACTGCTGTTGTTGGCGTAGAACTCGACACCGGTGCCGAAGATGTCGGAGGTCGCCTCGTTCAACCCCCCTGATTCACCGGTGTAGTTGAGCCCGGCGGTGTTGGAGGTGACGCCGTGACTCATCTCGTGGCCGGCCACGTCCAGCGAGGTCAGCGCGTGGGTGCTGCTGGTGCCGTCGCCGTACGTCATGCAGAAGCAGCTGTCGTCCCAGAAGGCGTTGACGTACGCCGTGCTGTAGTGGACGCGCGAGTAGGCGGCCACGCCGTCGTTCTTGATGCCGCTGCGGCCGAAGGTGTTCTTGTAGAAGTCCCAGGTCGTCTGGGCGCCGTAGGCCGCGTCGGCGCCCGCGGTCTGGGTGTTGGAGCCCGCGCCGGTGCCCCACACGTCGTCCGCGTCCGTCATCAGGGTGCCGGTGCCGGACGTGGCGTTGTTCAGGCTGTACGTCTTGTGACCGCCGCGCGTGGTGTCGTACAGCTGGTACGTCGAACCCGACAGCGTGGTGCTCAGCGAGACCGCGCCGCTGTACTGGGTGTTGCCGGTGCCGGTCTGGATGCCCTGGAAGCGGGAGAGTTCCTTGCCGCTGGTGGCGTCGGTGATGACGTGCAGCTGGCTCGGGGTGCCGTCGTCCTGGAACCCGCCGATCACCGTCTCCCAGGCGAGCTTCGGCGTGCCGTCGCCGGCCCAGATGACCTTCCGGGCGCTGTCGGTGCTGGGCGCCTTGGCGTCGAGGGCCTTGGCGGTCGTCAGAGCCTTGGTCTCGGCGGCCGACTTGGCGAAGGACGGGGTCGTCGAGGGGACCGTGAGGGTGTGCTTGTTGCTGAAGGTCGCACTCACCGTGCCGGTCGCCTTGGTGGCGGGCGGGGTGTGCACGATGAGGTCGCCGCCGAGGACGGGGAGACCGGCGTAGGTGCGCTCGTAGCGGGTGTGGACGGTGCCGTCGTTGTCCTTGACGACGTCCTTGACGACCAGCTTCTCCTTGGCGCCGAGGCCGAGGGTGCGGGCGGTCGTCGTGCTGTTCGCGGTGGCGCTCTTCACCAGGGCGGTGCGCTGGGCCGGGGTGAGCTTCGCCTCCAGGCTGCCGGTGAGCAGCGCACTCGGGTGGGGGGAGGCGGGCTTCGCGGTCGCGGGCACCGACTGGATGCCGACAGCCAGGAAGGCGGCGGTGGAGACCAGGGCTCCTACCGCCATCCGCTTGCGGGGGATGCGTCTCACTCTTACTCCTACTGCGACGACCGCGAGCGCGGCCGGTGACAGACCGGACAGCCGGGTCTGCTGTCCGGGAAGAGCTGAGCTGTGCGGGACCGGCGGAACTTTGACCAATCCGTGGAGGAATCGTGGGGGTGGCTGCGTGGAGGATGACAGCGTTGACCCGTCCATGTCACCCAGGTCAGGGTCACTCAAGGGTTTTCCCTCTGTCAGGGATTTCGCTACAAGTTCCGAAATTATTCGTGACGGCTGAGCCACGCCGGCGAAACAGACCCTTCCTAACGTCGCACTCAGCCACAGAGGTCCCAACAGTCGCATTACGGCCGTCGGACCGATAACGCTGCTTTCCCCGAAAATCCCTTCACTGTCCTCAGCGCCCCATGAGACAGGAGCCCCCGAGTGTCCGATCCCTCCCGCCGCGGCGTCCTCAGACTGTCCGCCGGCACCGCTCTGCTCGGCACCCTCGCCCTCGCGGGCTGCGGGCGCGGCGACACCGCCACCGCCGGCGCGAAGGCCTCCGCCAAGTCGATCGACGACAAGGCGGCGACCGGCACGGTCAACGTCTGGGCCGCGCAGGGCGACGCCGACGTCCTCGACAAGGTGATCAAGCCCTTCAAGGCCGCGAACCCGGACGTCACCGTGAAGTTCACGCTGATACCGAACTCCGAGTACTACACGAAACTCCAGGCGGCGATCGCGGCGGGCAAGGGCCCCGATGTGGCCCAGTTCTTCCCCGAGTCGCAGGCGCAGTTCCTCGACCCGTCGATCCTCCAGCCGGTGCCGGACGGACTCGTCGACTCCGGCGCCTTCTTCACGAGCCTGTGGGACGCGGGGCTGGTCAAGGACGTGGCCTACACGGTGCCCTGGTACGCGTACACGTACGCCCTCGTCTACCGCGCCGACCTCGCCAAAAAAGCGGGCGTCGAGGCACCCACCACGTGGGCCGAGATGGTGCCGTTCTTCAAGGCGTTGAAGGGCGCCGGAGCCGTGCACGGCCTCGGGGCGGACAACGGCTGGGACATCTTCAACGGCCAGGACGTCGCGATGTACGCCTGGCAGGCGGGCGGCAACCTCCTCTCGACCGGCGGCAGTTGGACCCTCGACACACCGGCGGTGGTCGACGCGCTCAAGTACAACGCGGCGTTCTTCACCTCGGGTTCGGCCGACACCGCGACGCCCACCTTCCTCGACGCGCAGCCGTACTTCGTGTCCGGCAGGACGGCCACGATGATCACCGGTCCATGGGTGCTCGGGCAGCTCGACACCGCCGCGAAGCAGACCGGCTGGACGGCGGCCCATGTCGCCACGGCACCGCTGCCGGCCGGTTCCTCGGGCAGCACATCCTTCTCCGCCGGGGGGACTTGGGGCGTCCTCGCGGACAGCGGGAACACGGACGCGTCGTGGAAGTTCGTCCGCTACGTCTCGAAGCCGAGCACGCAGGTCGCGCAGTACTCGGCGTACGGCTCGCTGCCGGCGGTGATCTCCGCCTGGGACGCTCCGGCCGTCAAGAAGCAGCCGCTCCTCGACGCCTTCCTCACCCAGCTGAAGAACACCAAGGCCTTTCCCCAGGTGGGCAATTGGCAGCAGGTCGCCACCCGGCTGGGCAAGGAGATGGAGACCGTGGCCAAGGGCACCCAGACCGCCGAGCAGGCCGCGGCGAGCGTCCAGGCGTACGCCAAGAGCCTCGGCGCGGGCACGGAGTGAGCCGCGGATGACCAGCACGCTCGTCCCCGGAGCGCGGAGCAGGGCACGCAACTCCCGCCGTACAGCGGTCGCTTGGCTGTTCCTCGCGCCGTTCGCCGTCGTGTTCCTGCTCTACACCGCGATCCCCACGGTGGCCGCGCTCGGCTTCAGCCTGACCGACCTGCGCGGCTCCGACCTGCGCCATCCCCTCGCGGTCGACTTCACCGGCCTGGACAACTACCTGCGCCTGTTCCAGGATCCGACCTTCCTGCGGGACATCCTGAACACCGGCGTCTTCGTCGCCGTCGGTGTGCCGCTGACGATGGTGATCGGCTTCGCGCTGGCCGTGGCGCTGAACTCCGGGATCCGGCGGCTGCGCGGGGTGTTCCGTACGGTCTTCTTCGCGCCGGTCGTCACCAACGTCGTCGCGGTCGCGCTGATCTGGCAGTACGCCTTCAACGCGGGCGGCACCGTCAACAAGGCGCTGGCCGCGACGGGTTTCGCCGGGCCGAACTGGCTGGACGATCCGCACCTCGCGATGCCCGTGGTGATCCTGCTCGGCGTCTGGCGCAACTTCGGCACCGCGATGGTCCTGTTCCTCGCCGGGCTCCAGGCCGTACCGGAGGACGTGTACGAGGCCGCCGCGCTCGACGGGGCGGGCAGATGGCGGCAGTTGAGGCACATCACCCTCCCGCTGCTGCTCCCGACCACCCTCATGGTGTCGGTGCTGCTGACCGTGTTCTACCTCCAGGTCTTCGACGAGCCCTATCTCCTCACGGACGGCGGCCCGTTGGGATCCACCGAGTCCGTGTCGCTGTACACCTACCACCAGTTCGGCTCCGGCCAGCTGGGCATGTCCTCGGCCGCGTCCTTCGTGATGCTGCTGCTCGTGCTGCTGGTGAGTGTCGTCCAGTTCCGACTGCTGAGGCCCCGCACATGACCGCCGTAGCCGCGTCGTTGACCGACGCCGACGCCGACGCCAACCTGACCGCCGCCGCCGCCGCCGAGGACCGAACCGCCGTACCCACACGGTCGGTTGCCCGCCCGCTGCTCTACGGCGCGTTGGCGCTGTGCGCGCTGCTCACCCTGCTGCCCTTCTTCTGGGTGATCAGCGGCTCGCTGCGTGGCCTCGACGAGATCCGGTCCGACCCGGGCGCGTGGCTGCCGCGGCACGTCACGCTCGACAACTTCGTGCGGCTGTTCCGGACCGAGGGTTTCGGGCGCTTCCTCACCAACAGCGTCCTGGTCGCCCTCATGGTGGTGATCGGCAACATCGTGGCGGCGTCGGCGGCCGGATACGCTCTGGCCAAACTGGAGTTCGCGGGCAAACGGCTCGCGTTCGGCGCGGTGATGGCGGCGATGATGGTGCCGTTCACGACGGTGTTCGTCACCCAGTTCGTGATCACCGTCGACATGGGCCTCGCCGACACCCTCACCGGGATCGCGCTGCCCGGCGTGGCGCTGCCGCTGTCGGTGTTCATCATGCGGCAGTACGCGCAGTCGGTGCCCGACGAGTTGCTGGAGGCGGCGCGCATCGACGGCGCGGGCGAGTTCCGGATCTTCTTCCGGATCTTCCTGCCGCTGGCCGGTCCGGCGGTCGCGACGATCACGATCATGTCGTTCCTGAACTCCTGGAACAACTTCATCTGGCCGCTCATCGTCGCCCAGAGCACGGCGAGTTACACCCTCCCGGTCGGCCTCGCCGCCACCAGCCAGGCGGCCCAGCACGTCACCGACTACGGCCTTGTCCTCGCCGGCGCGATCGTCGTGATGCTGCCGGTCCTCGTGCTCTTCCTGTTCCTCCAGCGGTACTTCGTGCAGGGCATCGCCGGATCGGGAATGCGGTGACGCTCATGACGGCCATCGTCCACGCTCCCGCAACCCGGGTGTTCGATCCCGTCGTACTGGGCAAGTCCGAGGAGGCGGAGGGGTGTTGATGTCGGGCATGAACCAGAGCGCCGTGCGGCGCGTCAACACCTCGGTCGTCCTGCGCGCGCTCGCGGTGTCCGCGGGGCCCACGACACTGACCGCGCTCGCCGAAGGGGCCGGTCTGTCCCGCCGTACCATCGAGCTGATCCTGGACTCGCTCGTCGAGGCGGGCTGGGTGGCCGAGTTGGAGCGGATCCCGACCAGCGGCAGTGCCGGGCGACCGGCCCGGCGGTACGAACTGCGCGCGGAGCACGCCCTGTTGGCGGCCGTCTACATCAACACCGCTGACGCCTCCGCGGTGATCGCCGACGTACGCGGCCGGATCGTCGGCCGGGCGCACCGCCCGCTGCGCGCCTACCAGGACCCTCAGGTCACGCTCGACGACGCGGCGGCCCTGGTGCGGGAGGCTCTCGACGACGCGGGCGGATCACCGGACCGGCTGCGCGCGGGCGCGGTGGCGGCCGGTGGCGCCATCGACGACGAGGGGGTCGTACGACGCCTGGTCCACACCACCCGCTGGGAAGGTGTGCACCTGCCCAAGGAGCTCGAACAGCGCGTCAGGGTCCCGTGGTTCGCGGACAACGACTCCAACCTCGGTGCGCTGGCGGAGCGTTGGCGGGGTGTGGCCGGTGATCACGACAACGTCGTGTGGGCGATCCTCGGCAACCGGACCGGTCTCGGCATCCTGATCCGGGGTGCCGTGCACCGGGGTCTGGACGGTGCGGCGGGCGAGATCGTCGAGGCGCGGTCGATCCCGACCGGCACGATCGCCGACCGCCCGGTGGCCTGGCTTAGTTCACCGGAGGCGGCCCAACGGAAGGTGGCGCTGGAGCGCTTCGACGCGGCCCGCACCGGTGACGCCGAAGCGCTCGCCGAGGTCGACGAGTTCGTCGAGAACATCACCTCCATCCTCACCACCCTGTCGTGGACGGTCGCGCCCTCGCTCATCGTGCTCGGCGGCGGCCTGGAGGACGCCGCCGACGTACTGCTCCCCCGGGTCCGCGAGGCGATGCGCGTCGCCCGTACCCCCGCGATCGAGCTGCGCGCCACCGGCCTGGGCCGCGACGCCGCGCTGATCGGCGCCGTGAAGCTGGCGCTCGACCGCATGGACACCGAGCTGTTCGGCCCGCTCGTCCCCAGCTCCTAACTCCCCCCACAGCAACCGACTTTGGAGTCTCCCTGTGACCGACACCCCGCACACCGACGTCCTCATCGTGGGCAGCGGCATCATGGGTTCCGTGGTGGCCCGGCTGCTGCGGGAGAGCGATCCGGGGTTGGGCATCACGATGGTCGACGGCGGCAGCGCGATCGGCGAGGCGCCGGGACTGCATCTGCACGACGTGGCCGATCCGGACGTCTGGTCGCGGTACAACGAGCGGGTCGACTCCGGTGTCCAGGGCATGTACACCGGTGCCGAGGTGGTGCGCGAGGTCGCGGACAGCCTGGCCGGTCTGGCGCCCGGCATGTTCCACGCGCTGGCCTTCGGCGAGGACGCCGAGGCGATGCCCGCGACCGCGTTCGCTTGGAACGCGGGAGGCATGGGCGTCCACTGGACCGCCGCGACGCCGTGGCCGGCCGGCCCCGAGGTCTTCGACTTCGGCGACCCGGCCCGCTGGGCGACCGACCTGGACACCGCGCGCCGCCTGCTCGCCGTCTCCCCCTCCCCCATCGGCCCGACCGAGGTCGGCCGGACCGTCCTCGACATCCTGCGCCGCCGCTACGACGACACCGCACCCGCCGACCGGCGCCCGCAGCCGATGCCCATGGCCGTCACGGCGACGGACTCCGGCCCCATGCCGCGCACGGCGCCGGGGACGATCTTCCCGGCGATCGCGGCGGGCGGCGACCCGGCGTTCACCCTGCTCACGGGGACCCTTGCGACCCGGCTGCTCGTCTCGGACGGCCGGGCCACCGGCGCCCGGCTGCGCCGCGTCGCCGACGGCACGGAGTCCGAACTCCGCGCGGACACGGTGATCGTGTGCGCCGACGCGCTGCGCACCCCGCAACTGCTGTTCGCCTCGGGCATCCGTCCCGAAGCGCTGGGCCGCCACCTCAACGAGCACGCGTTCATCACCGCCCAAGTCCTCCTGGATCTGGACCGGTTCGGGATCTCGCTGGACGATCTGCCGCTCCCCCGCACCGGCGAGTTCAGCACGGACTCGCTGTGGCTGCCGCAGAACGGGTCGGCGCAGCCGTTCCACGGCCAGATCATGAACCGGACGTACGTCGACGAGCACGGCCGGCCCCTCGCCCACGCCGTGGGCCTGGCGCTGCTCGTCCCCGTCGAGTCACGTCCCGAACACCGGCTCGTCTTCTCGGAGTCGGAGACCGATCTCGCCGGACTGCCGCGTATCGGCGTCGAGTTCGCCTACACGGACACCGACCGCGCGCTGATCGACCGGGGACTCGCCGAAGTCCGTTCGCTGGCCGAGGAGTTCGGCCCCTTCGACCCCGCCACCGAACTCGCCCTGCTCCCGCCCGGCTCGTCCCTGCACCTGACCGGCACCGTCAGGTCGGGCACCGCCGACGACGGGACCAGTGTGTGCGACCCGGACGGCCGGGTGTGGGGCTTCGACAACCTGTATGTCGCGGGCACCGGCGTGATCCCCACGCCGATGGCCGCCAACGTGACGCTGACCGGCGCGGTGACGGCCGTACGGGCCGCCCGGGCCGTCACCACCCGCACCGCGCCGCTCGCCGCGCACTGAGAGGAAACCCGGACGTGAAGGAAGCCCGATCGTGATCGACATCGTGAAGGAATACCGCGTGGCGCTGCCGGCGTGGATCGACGACGAGCTGGCCGACGTGCCCGCCGTCGTCCCCGGCCGCGAGGACCGGATGCGCCTCGTGCACCGGCTCGCGGACCGCAACTGGCGGGAGGGCAACGGCGGTCCGTTCGCGGCCCTCGTCGCCGAGCGCGACACCGGCCGGATCGTCTCCGTGGGCGTGAACGTCGTTCTCGCCTCCGGAGTCTCCAGCGCACACGCCGAGGTCATGGCACTCGGTCTGGCCCAAATGGCCACCGGGGGCTGGGATTTGGGCGCCACCGGCCTCCCGACCCACGAACTGGTCGTCAACTGGCGCCCCTGCGTCCAGTGTTACGGCGCCACCCTGTGGTCCGGGGTGCGCGGTCTGGTGGTCGCGGGCGAGGGCCCGGAGCTGGAGGAGATCACCACGTTCGACGAGGGCCCGCTCGGCGCGGACTGGGCCGGGCAGTTCGCGGCACGGGGCATCGACGTCGTAGGAGATGTGCTCCGGGACGAGGCGCTGGCCGTGTTCCGGAACTACCGCAAGGCAGTCGACGAGGCGGACGGCGTCGTCGTCTACAACGCACGCGGAGGCACGGCATGACCCCGCGCTTCGCGACCGACGTCGTCACCTTCTACCACCCGGACTTCTGGGGTCTCCCCTCCGCGGACGCGGTACGCGCGTGGGCTCTCGCGCACCCCGAGCGCTTCTGGGCGCGGGTGATGGACGCACTGGACGAGGCCGGCGTCACGGGCATCGAACTCACCTTCGCGCCGGGCGACATCGAGTCGGCGCTGCGGGCCTTCGGCAGCGCGCAGGGCTTCCGCCGCGAGCTGGTGTCCCGTGGGCTGGCCGTCGTGAGCGCGTTCGTCGCCGGGGAGGACAGCCCCGACTGGCGGGACGCCGGCAACCTGCCCGCGATCGTCGCCGACGCCGAACGGCGCGCGGCCTTCCTCGTCGACGTGGGGGCCGAACTCCTCGTCGCGGGACTCCCCATGCGCACGACGTTCGGGACCCGGCCGCCCCTCTTCGTCGACGCCCCGTACATGACCCGCATGGCCGACATCGCCCACGCGGTGGGCGAGGCCGTCGCGCGGCAGGGTGTGCGGCTCGCCTTCCACACCGAGTCCAACAGCACGCTCTGGTACGAGCGCGACATCGACCTGTTCATGTCCTTCACCGATCCGCGCTACGTCTGGCTGTGCCCCGACTCCTGCCACATCGCGCTCGGCGGTGGCGATCCGGTGGCCGTGGCCCGCCGTCACGCGCGACGCGTCGCCCTGGCGCACTGGAAGGACGCGGTCCGGCCCATCGACGTGGAACTCACCATCGACGAGACGGTCTTCGCCCAACAGCAGCCCTACATGGCCGAGTTGGGCTCGGGCATCGTCGACTGGAAGGGCTGGGCCCACGCGATGTCCCGTACACCCGGCGCCGGCACGGTCCTCATCGAACTGGACGAGGCCGCCGATCCGGTCGCCGCGTTGCTCGCGGGAAGGGCGGTGGCGTCGTCGGTGCTGCCGTGACCGGTGGCACAACTGCCGTGGCGGAACGGTCACTTGATACGATCCGATCATGCCGCGCCTGGTGGACGTTCCTGGGTACGTACGCTTCTGGACCGCCTCCGCGATCTCGTCGTTCGGCTCACAGATCACCGGACTGGCGCTGCAGATCCTCACCGCCGTCACGTTGAGCGCGTCCGCCACGGAGGTGGGTCTGGTCAACGCGGCCCGCTGGGCGCCCTATCTGCTCTTCGGGCTCCTGGCCGGGGTGCTGGTGGACCGCTGCCGGCGCAAGCCGGTCATGGTGGCCATGGATCTCGGCAGGGCCGTCCTCCTAGGCACGATCCCGCTGCTGTACGCGCTGGACCGGCTCAGCATCGCCGCACTCTGCGCGTGTGTCTTCGCCTTCGGGCTGCTCTGTCTGTTCTTCGACGCCGCCAACCACTCCTACGTCCCGCAGCTGGTCCCCAAGGAACTCCTCAACGCGGGCTACGCCCGGGTGGGACAGGCCGACGCGGCGGCCGGGTCGACCGGGCCGCTTATCGCCGGAGTGCTGATCAAGCTGGTCGGCGCGCCGCTCGCCGTGCTCGTGGACGCCGTCAGCTATCTGGTGTCCGGCCTGCTGCTCACCACCGTGCGGGCCGACGACCCCGTGCCCGACCGTGGCGCGCGGCGTAGTCTCCTCACCGAACTGCGTGAGGGCGTGGCCTGGGTCTACCGGCATCGGATCCTGGCGTCCATCGCGCTCACCTCGCACCTGATGCTCCTCTTCAACACCGTCGTCAGCACGGTCTTCGTGGTCTTCGCGCTGCGTGAGCTGAGGATCGGGGGCTTCGGCCTGGGCGTGACGTACGCCTGCGCGGGCCTCGGTGGAGTGCTCGGCGGCGCGTTCTCCGCACACGCGGCACGGCGGTTCGACGTCGGCGCCGTGCTGATCGCGGGCCGTCTCGTCGCCGCCGTCGGCTGGCTGCCGCTGGTCCTCGCCCAGCGTGGACCGTGGGCCCTGGTCTCGGTGTCACTGGCGTTCTTCGTCGTCTCGGGCGCCATCTCGCTCGAAAGCCCGGTCGAGATGAGCTACCGGCAGGCGGTCACGCCCGAGCGGCTGCGGGGACGGATGAACGCCACGATCCGCTCGTTCAACTGGGGGATGGTGGCGATCGGCGCACCCCTGGGCGGACTCCTCGCCGACCACGTCAGCTATCGGTTCGCCCTGTGGGTGGGCCTGTCCGGAGCGGTCTTCCAGGCACTCCTGCTCGCCGTGTCCCGCACCCGGGAGGCCCGGGACACCGACGGGGTCGAGCCTCTCGTACACGCCTGAACCCAGGAATCACCCGAAATGCGGCATGCGGAAAGCGGGGGGATGCTGGGAGGGCCAACGCACGTCCGAAGGAGGACAGCCATGTCGTTCATGGACAAGGTCAAGGGAATGCTGGGCCAGCACCCCGACCAGGCCAAGCAAGGCGTGGAACGGGCGGGAGACATGGTCGACAAGCGCACGGGCGGCAAGCACGCCAAGCAGGTCGACATGGCGCAGGACAAGGCCAATGACTTCATCGACCGCGAGAAGCCGCAACAGCCCTGACCGCTTCTGTCCCCGTATCACCCACGATGCGGCCGGACCGCACCCCGGAAAGCGCAGAGTTAATCGACTGCTGATGTGAAAGGCTTGCGCGCCCCGGGCCCGATCCGTACATACTCCCCCCACAAGAAGCCACAACTCTGGGGGGAGTTGGCTCATGCAAGGCACGATCGACGGGTTCCGCTATGGCGCGGTGACCCCGGTGGCGGCCTATCTGATGGCCTGCCTGGGAGGGGCTCTGGGACTGCGCTGCGTGGTGCGGTCCCTGCACAACAGACAATCGTGGAAAGCGGGTTGGCTCGCGCTCGGCGCGACGTCGATCGGCAGCGGCATCTGGACTATGCACTTCATCGCGATGATCGGCTTCCAGGTCGAGGAGACCCGGATCGGCTACGACGTCGGCCTCACGGTGCTGAGTCTGGCCGTGGCGATCGTCGTGGTCGGCATCGGTGTGTTCGCCGTGGGCTACCGCGGCGCCACCGCCGGGACACTCTCCGCGGCCGGCGTCATCACCGGATTAGGAGTCGCCGCCATGCACTATCTGGGCATGGCGGCCCTGGAGTTGAACGGCGACATCGAGTACCGGACCAGCACGGTCGTGCTCTCCGTGGTGATCGCGATCGTCGCCGCGACGGCGGCCCTGTGGGCGGCCGTCTCCATCCGGGGCTTCCTGGCGAGCCTGGGCGCCAGCCTGGTGATGGGCGTGGCGGTGTCCGGGATGCACTACACGGGCATGGCCGCGGTGAGTGTCCATCTGCACGGCACCGGCGGAGCGTGGACGGGCGACTCGGCCAACTCCATTCTGCTTCCGATGCTGTTGGGACCGGCGATCTTCCTGCTGCTGGCCGGGGTCGTCGTGATGTTCGACCCGCTGCTGGTGATGGGCGAGGGCGACTGGGACCGCTCCTTCGCCCGCCACCCGGTCGGCCCGGAGACCGGCGGCAAGCAGTCCGCCCCGCGCCCCGACTCGCTCTTCGACACACCGGACCGCCCGGAAGCCGGCCGACCGGGCCGGTACGAGAGCCCCGCCGCTCCACCCGGCAGCCGCCGGGGCCGGGTCACCCGCAGAAACCCCGCC
>NZ_JBLTJC010000195.1:0-19142 GCF_048158785.1 Streptomyces colwelliae
GCCGTAGGTGATGACGGGCGGGTGGGTGAGCAGGGCGAGGCGGTCGGGGATCTCGCCGGCGCGGCGCTGCCCGACCCAGCCGGTCATCCGCTCGACGGCCTCCTCGTACGGCACCTCACCGAGGTCGATCCGCTCGATGACTCCCGTGTCCCCCATGCCTCCGTCACCCGTCCCCGCGTCACCCATTCCGCAGCATCCCTTATCAATACCCGGAAGAAGAATTAAGTGGTGCTTCACTATTACTCTGCCGAGACTACTCCCATGACGACCGCAGCCGGCTCCGCCCCTCCCCCTTTCGGCCGCGCCCTGTGCGCGATGATCACCCCCTTCACCGAGGCGGGGGAACTCGACCTCCCCGGTGCCCAACTCCTCGCCGAACGGCTGGTGTCGGAGGGCTGCGACGGGCTCGTGCTGTCCGGGACGACCGGTGAGTCCCCGACCACGACGGACGCGGAGAAGTCGGCGCTCATCACGGCCGTCCGCGAGGCGGTCGGCGACCGGGTCCCCCTCGTCTCGGGCGTCGGCACCTTCGACACCCGGCACACCGTGGAACTCGCCCTACAGGCCGAAAAGGCGGGCGCGGACGGGGTGTTGGTGGTCTCGCCGTACTACAGCAGGCCCCCGCAGGACGCCCTGGAGGCACACTTCCGCGAGGTCGCCGACGCCTCGGGACTGCCTCTCGTGCTCTACGACATCCCGGGCCGCACCGGCACCCGTATCGAACCGGAGACCATGATCCGGCTCGCCGAGCACCCCGGGATCGTCGCGGTCAAGGACTGTTCCTACGACTTCCTGGGCGTCCAGAAGGTCCTGGACCGCACGGAGTTGGCGTACTACACGGGCTGCGACGAACACATCCTCGCGCTGTACGCCGTGGGCGGGGCGGGCTATGTCAGTACGGTCGCGAACGTCGTACCGGCCCAACTCAGGGCGATCATCGACGCGTTCGAGGCGGGCGACACCCCCGTGTCCGCCCGCCTCCAGCAACGCGCCACACCGCTCATCGAGTTGATGATGTCGGCGGGCCTGCCCGGCACCGTCACCGCGAAGGCCCTCCTCAACGCACTTGGCCTGCCCGGGGGTTCGGTCCGGGCGCCGCTGCGGCCCGCCGGCCGCGAGGCGGTCGACGGGCTGCTGGCGGCGTACGAGGAGTTCGTCGCCGGCTGATCGGCACGCGGCCGGTCAGCGCTCCGCGAACACGGGCTCCCACCGTCCGGAGCTGTTGTCGGGGTTGGTGCCGGTGTCCTTGCGGAAGCCGCTCAGCGGTACCTCCTTGTCGCTGCCGATGGTGACCAGCACCAGCCGCTGGTGGTACTCGCTCTCGTTCGCGCCCTTCCCGATGTCCCAGGCGACGAGTGTCTTGTCGTCGGCCCAGGCGAGCAGTTGCTGCCCGCGGATCTCGGTCTTCTTGCCGGTGGTGGCGTCGACCACATAGGACGAGGTGTGCCACTTCTTGCCCGCGAAGCCACCGGCGACGAGGTTGCCGCTCGGCGAGTCCAACGCTTCGACGGACCAGTCCAGGTACTTCTGGTTGCCCGGTACGGGCATCGCGGCGCCCGTGAGGTCCCAGAACTGCTTGCCGATGTTGCCCATGGGGCTCCCGGCCCAGATGTACTTGCCGTCCCGGGTGAGGGAGAAGTCCTGGCGGGAGTTGATGAAGCCGGCGCCCATGATGTCGCTCGCGTCGGCGCCGAGCTTGACCTCGCTCCAGGAGCCCTTGCCGGAGCCCACGTCGAAGACGTAGAAGCCGGTGCGGCTCGACGGCTGCTTCCCCATCCAGCCGTTGGAGCCCTTCGGCTTGACCGCCTCGTCGGGGTTCCCGCCGTAGGTCGTCGCGACGAGCTTCCGTCCGTCGTGCGAGAACTCGAGCCCCGCGACCCCGTGGTCGACCTGGATCCACCGCACGACCTTGCCGGTGGTCAGGTCGAGCAGACCGATCCGGGAGGCGGGCAGGGTCTTCTCCAGGACGGCGGCGGTCTTCATGCCGGGGGCGACGGCGACGATGGACCACCGGGGAGCCTTCACGTACTTGCCGGTCTTCTGGTCGAGCAGCCAGTAGGAGCGCTCGTCGACGGCCTCCGTGGCCGACCTCTTGACCATGTTCGGAACGTAGTAGGCGGCGAGTGCTGTGTTCCCGGCCGCGATCAGGTCGCGCGGCGGCGACTGGCTCGGGTGGGCCTTGACTCCCTTCTGCTCCACGACACCCGACGGACGTACGTCGTCCTTCCCCGAGTCCAGCAGCGGCACGGCCACCGCGACGGCGACCACGGCGGCCGTGGCGGCGGCGACACTCGCGATCCTGCGGTTGCGGCGGCGCCGGCGGACGGCCAGTACCCGGTCGGCGAACCCCGGTCCCGCCGGGGGCTGTTCGGCGGCCTGCTCGCGCAGCGCGTCGTGGAGGAGTTCCTCGACGTTCACGGACGCACCTCCACGGGTGAGTAGTCGCGGGACGGCTGAAGCTCGACGTCGGCGAGGCCCAGAGCGGCCAACTCCGGCGCGAGGACGCGCAGTCGAGCCAGGGAGCGGTGAGTGGTGGACCGTACGGTGCCCACGGAGCAGCCGAGAAGGCGGGCCACGTCGGCCTCGGGCAGGTCCTCGAAGTAGCGCAGCACGAGCACGGTGCGCTGGCGGGCGGTGAGCCGGGACAGCGCCTGACGCATGACCAGGCGCAGTTCGGCCGCGGCCGCCGCGTCGGCACCCGCGCCCGCCTCGGGCGGTTCGGCCACGCTGACCTCGCGCCTGCGCCATTTCAGGCGCCAGCGGCTGACCTGCTGGCGGTAGAGGATCCGCCGTACATAGGCCTCGGGTTCGTCGATCCGCTGCCACCGCCCGGCCGCCTTGGCCAGGGCGTTCTGCAGCAGGTCCTCACCGGCGTACAGGTCTCCCCCGCAGAGCAGCACGGCCGTCTTCAGCAGGGCCGACGATCTGTTGTCCACGAAGTCCCGGAAACTCTCCAGCCCTTCGGCATTCATCGTCACCTTCTCTTCCCCCGGCGGAGCCCGTGCCCCGCCTCTGTGTTGGTTGTGACGCTCGCGGGGGCACCTGGCTATGCCTGCCGGCCCGAGAAATTTCCGCCCGCTTCACACAACCACTCCCCTACGGTGGCCGCATGAGCCGCCGCCCCCTGCTGTTCCTCGACGTCGACGGCCCTCTCAACCCGTACGCCGCCAAGCCGGAACGACGCCCCGAGGGCTGCACGACGATCCGGGTCCCCGTGCACGACCGGCCCCACCCCCTACGGGTCTGGCTGAATCCCGCGCACGGCCCGGCGCTCCTCGGCCTCGGCTACGACCTGTGCTGGGCGACCACGTGGATGGACACCGCGAACAAGTGGATCGCCCCGGCCGTCGGCCTGCCCGAGCTGCCGTACGTCGACTTCGGCGACCGTCTGTTCGCCGAGCGGCCCGACGGAGTCCACTGGAAGACGGAGGCGATCGTGGAGTACGCCGAGGGCCGCCCGTTCGCCTGGGTGGACGACGAACAGAGCGCGCCGGACGGCGTGTTCGTGACCGCCCACCATCCCGGCCCGGCGCTGCTGCACCACGTGAATCCCCGACTCGGGCTGCGCGAGGGCGACTTCGTGGTGCTGGCGGAGTTCGCGGCGGCCGTGCGGACATGAGGCCTGATATGGATCGAGCGCCCTCCCGGCGAAGGAAGGGCGCTCGACTCGCATACACGAACCGCTAGTTGTGGCTGTGCAGGATCTCGTTCAGGCCGCCCCAGACCGCGTTGTTCGGGCGGGCCTCGACCGTGCCGGTGACCGAGTTGCGGCGGAAGAGGATGTTGGAGGCGCCGGAGAGTTCGCGGGCCTTGACGATCTGGCCGTCGGGCATCGTGACGCGGGTGCCGGCGGTGACGTAGAGACCTGCCTCGACGACGCACTCGTCGCCGAGCGCGATACCGACGCCCGCCTCGGCGCCGACCAGGCAGCGCTCGCCGATGGTGATGCGGACGTTGCCGCCGCCGGACAGCGTGCCCATCGTGGACGCGCCGCCGCCGATGTCCGAGCCGTCGCCGACCACGACACCGGCGGAGATCCGGCCCTCGACCATCGACGTGCCGAGCGTGCCGGCGTTGAAGTTGACGAAGCCCTCGTGCATGACCGTCGTGCCCTCGGCGAGGTGCGCGCCCAGCCGGACCCGGTCGGCGTCGGCGATGCGGACGCCCTTGGGGGCCACGTAGTCCGTCATGCGCGGGAACTTGTCGATGGACGTCACGGCCAGGTGGAGGCCCTCGGCGCGGGCGTTCAGCCGGACCTTCTCCACGTCGTCGACGGCGACCGGGCCGAGCGAGGTCCAGGCGACGTTGGCGAGGAAGCCGAACATGCCGTCCAGGCTCTGGCCGTGCGGCTTGACCAGCCGGTGCGAGAGGAGGTGCAGGCGCAGGTACACGTCGTGCGCGTCGAGCGGCTTGTCGTCGAGGGAGGCGATGACCGTGCGGACCGCGATCACCTCGACGCCCCGGCGGGCGTCCGGGCCGATCGCCTTCGCCGCACCGTCACCGAGCAGCTCCACGGCACGCTCGGCGGACAGCCGCTCGGTGCCGGCGGGCCCGGGTTCGGCGGACAGTTCGGGCGCGGGGAACCAGGTGTCGAGTACGGTCCCGTCGGCGGCGAGGGTGGCGAGCCCGGCGGCAACGGCGCCGGTGGTGCGAGGTGCGGTCGTGTCGGTCATGAGGGAAACCTAACCTGGCGGGGGCGGCGGGGACCAACTCGTCCACGGGGCGTCTCAGGGAACGACACATCCAGCGCCCCTCGGCCGTACGACGGGCGGCCCGCACTCCCCTCGCAGTGCGGGCCGCCCGTGCTCGGGGTGCCGGGTCAGCCGCGTTCGCCGGCCTTGTCCACCACGGCCCGCGCGGCGACCGAGTTGCCGCCGACGACCTTGCCGTCCAGGACCATCCGCATGCCGACGATCCGGTAGGTCTGCGGGTCGAGCAGCCACTGGTCCGCCATCGACTCTCCGGACTTGGGGTTGTCCTCCCTGGCGTAGCCCAGGGCGATCACCCGGCGCCCGGAGGCGTCCTTCACCAGGTGGTCGGTGACCTTCCCGCCGGGCAGGGTCGCGAGGGCGCGGTAGAGCGAGGCGAGCCCCTTGGACGGCATCACGTCGGCGCTCAGCAGGACACTGATCTCCGTGTAGTCCGACTCGGCCTGGGGCACCCCCTTGCCGTCGGCGATGGCGTTCTTCTCCCGGAGGAACGTGAGGGTCTGCCGAGCACCGGCGGGCAGCGCGTCCATCACCCGGTACAGCTCGCGCGGCGAGCGGTCGTCGCCCTCACCGCCGTTCTCCAGATGCATCTTGGTGATGGAGAGCTTGGCCTTCTGCCCCTTGGGGACAGGATTCAGGGAGGCCATCGCGCTGCCGTCGTACCGGATCCAGCCCGGTTGCTCGATCGCCGCCCTGCCCAGCATCTTCACGGTCCCCGGATCGGGCGACTCCGACATCTGAAGGGTGTAGATCCACTGATCGGCCCTCGGTACGGCGGCGTCCGGCTCCTTCTCGACCAACTGGGCCGCCCGCTCCAGGAGTTGAGCCGCGCTCAGCCCCTTCAGGCTCGCGTTCGGCGTGGCCGCGGGCTCCACCTTCCGGCTGCCGGGGGTGGTTCCGTCCAGCAGCACGGTGACGGTGACGGCCACGGCGGTGACCGCGGCCACGACCGCGACGATCACGAACTCCCGCCGCCGCCAAAGCCCTTGGCGCCCTTCCTTGGTCCGTGCCGCCTCGGTCAGCCGCGTACGCCCCGCCGCGAGCCGTCCGCGGTCGGGGGCCGGTGCTTCGGCGCGCAGCTCGCGCACCCGTGTCATCTCGTCCATCGCTACGCCACCTCCGCCGCGTCGTTCACGAATGCGGGATCGGCGCCCAGTGCCGAACGCACCTTGCGCCGCGCCCTGTTGAGCCGGGAGCGGACGGTGCCGACCGGGATGTCCAGCGCCTCGGCGACCTCCTGGTAGGTGAGGTCGGCCCAGGCGACGAGCAGCAGCACGTTCCGGTCGCCCGCCGACAGCGCGGCGAGGGCACCGGCGAGCGGACCCTGCGCGGCGATCCGGCTGTCGGTGTCCTCGACCCAGGAGTCGCCCCAGGACGCGGCGACGGGGTCACGCCCGGTGCGGGCCAGCGCCTTGAGCGCCCGCACCTCGGTACGGCGCTGCTTGCCGATGAGGTTGCCCGCGATGCCGTACAGCCAGGGGCGTGCGTTGGCGCGCGTCAGGTCGTAGCGCGACCGGATGCGGAACGCCGCGAGGAAGGTGTCGGCGGTGATGTCGTCGGCCGCGCCGTCCCCCAGCCGCCGCGCCGCGTACCGGTGGATGTCCGACGCGTACCGGTCGTAGAGCAGGGCGAACAACTCCGGCTGCTCCAACGACCGGGCGACGACCTCCGCATCGTCCCCGCCCGGCGCCGCCGCCGGCGGTGGTCCACTCACAGGGCTCCCCCGATTCGTCTCTGCCGATCGCCGTGCTGTCGACTGCTGTTACCCGGTGGGGCCCAAAGAGTTCACGGGAGTCGGAGAGTTCACGGGGGCATCGAGTCCACGCGAGCACGAAGGACAGAGGCAAGCGCCTCAGCTCTCCGCCGGCCGCGGGATCACCCGCCCCAGCACCTCGCGCGCGAACTCCTCGTCGTACGCCGTGTCCGTCAGCAGCACCTGAAGGCAGATCCCGTCCATCAGCGCGACCAGCGCCCGCGCGGTCAACGGGTCGGTGCGCCGGGCGAGTTGCTCGGCGAGATCCCGGGCCCACTCGTCGGCGACGGGACGCAGCGCGGGGCGGCGCAGAGCGGCCAGATACAGCTCGTACTCCAACTCGACGCCCGTGCGGTCACCCGCGAGCCACTCCCCCATCCACCCGGCGAGTTCCCCGGCCAGGTCGGTACGCGGGTCATCGAGGCCACCCCGCGCGGCGATCACCTTGGCGAAGCCCTCGTTGGCCTGGCGCAGGGCGGCGACCATCAGTTCGTCGAGGGTCGTGAAGTGGTACGTCGTCGAACCGAGCGGAACATCGGCCTCGGCGGCGACGGAACGGTGGCTCAGCCCGGCGATGCCCTTCTCACCGACCACCCGGATCGCCGCGTCGATGATCCGCTGCCGCCGCTCGGGGTCGTAACGCCGCGCCATCAGTGCCTGCCTCCCCTGACCATCAGTGCGTTTCTCCTTTGGCCATCAGTGCGCGCCGCCCAGGTTGAGGACCACGACCCCGACGATGATCAGCGCGATGCCGGTGGCCTTCGCGAGGGTCATCCCCTCGCCGAGGAACACCGTCCCGATCCCCACGATCGCGGCGGTGCCGAGGCCCGCCCAGATCGCGTAGGCCGTACCCACCGACATGGACTTCAGCGTCTGCGCGAGCAGCGCGAAGGAGAGCACGTATCCGAGGACCGTGAGGACCGACGGCCACAGCCGGCTGAAGCCGTGGCTGAACTTCATGGCGGTGGTGCCGCCCACCTCCGCGGCGATCGCCGTGAGGAGCATCAGGAATCCCATGTGTACGAGTGTACATAACAGCGCTGACACAGTGCGCCCACAGAGATGACCAGCGCCTGCACGGATGCGGATCAGGTCCTGAACTCCGGAGTGGGGAGCAGGCGGCCGGCGAGGGGCTCCGGTTCGCGGGGCTGCGCCGGGGCGCTTGACGTGAGGCTCACAGAGAAGGGCCAACACCCTTCAGGGAGACGGGAGTTCACCCGAGCCCGGAGGGACGAGCCCGCTCAGGCTCCTTGACCGAGGGCCCGGCTTGCGAGGTGCCACACGGCTGCACAAGGACGGCCGTACGGCGGGCCCGCGCTCACCCCTGTCATCCGACGAGCAGCTCAGCGGCCCGGCGATAGTGCTCGGACTGCGCCCCGGCCAGCTTCCACAGAGCGAGCAGACCACCCTCTCGGAGCCGCTCCTCCGCGGTCCGCCGGCAGGCCAGCTCGAAGTCGGCGAGCCGTGTGAAGGAGCCGGCGCGGACGTCCGACGGCCATGCGTCCGCCGCCTCCAAGGCCGCGTCCAACCCCTGCACGGCAGCAAGCTGTTGCTGCCTCGGCCGGGTCAGCACGAGCGCGACGAACACCAGTTGCGTCCACTTCCCGAAGAAGGCCCCGCCCGGCAACTCGGCCGGGTATCTGGCGCCCAGGGTCCAGTTCGCACCGAACGCCCTGCCCAGCACGCTGTCATCGCACCCCTGACCGTCGAGGGAGGCCACGATGCCGTCCACCCCCGCCACAACCAGGCCGTAGCGATCAGAAAGCCCGGCCCAGTCCGCCAACACGCGTGCGGCTCCGCCCAGTCGAACAGCCGCGGCACAGCACAAGGCTTCCCCAGCCGCGCCGACCGTCTCGTCCACGGCCCCTCCCCCTCCCACTCCCGCTCCTCCTCATCGATGAGTCGGCAGCGAAAGCGCACCGAGTATGAGACGTGAAGTCCCATACGTCGCACGAGAACCAGTACGGCATGCGCCACCGCCCCGGAATCTCGTAGAAACCGCTCACTGAAACGGCTGCTCGGAGCCCTCTCGCTCCACTACTGTTTCACCGTTCACACACCTGGCTCTCACGGTCACGGCCGTCGCCATGGTCGCCGCTGGAGGAACAGCGCATGCCAGACAGTTCACCCCCGCCTTCCCCCAGCTCCCCTTGGGAGAACGGCTGGACCCCCGACAGCTCCCGAGCCCCCGGAACCCGCCGGCTCTATCTGGCCGGGGCGCTCGCCGTCACCACGATCGTCGTGTGCGTCACGGCAATCGTCGTGACGGACAAGCAATCTGACGACACGTCACGCACCAAGAAGGCGAACCCGACGACACCGGCCGGCGCGGACGGTCCCGGCCTGCTCTCGTTCGCGTCCCCGTCGAACCAAGGAACGCCCACGCCGGACGAGCACAAGCCGGCCTCGACGAAGGCGCCGAGCACCGCCCCGCCGACCGCCACCGCGGAACACGGCTCGAAGCCCTCCACGAAGGCGCCGTCCCCCTCCAAGTCGACGTCGTCCCAAGGGAGTTCATCCGGCTCGCACGGATCGTCGGGTTCTTCGGGCTCCTCGTCCTCCACCGCCTGGAAGTCGGTCCGCTCGGTCAACTACCCGGACCGCTACTGGCAGGTGAGCGGCGACTTCGTCAAGCTCAACCCGGTCAACTCCGCCGCGGCCCGCCGCGCCGCCACCTTCAAAGTGGTCAAGGGCCTTGCGAACAGCTCCTGTTACTCCTTCACCACGGCCAACGGCACCTACCTCCGCCACCGCGACTTCATCCTCCGCGCGGAACGCAACGACGGCTCATCCCTCTTCAAGCAGGACGCCACCTTCTGCCCCCGCCCGTCGTCCTTCTCCGGCGCGGTGATGCTGGAGTCGGTCAACTACCCGGGCCGCTACCTCCGCCACCAGAACTTCCAACTCAAGCTGGACCGCTACCAGAACAGCAGCCAGTACCGGTCGGACTCGGCGTTCCGGTTGGTGGCCGGGCTCGACTAGGCGGACTCAGCTGGGGGGCTCAGCTGGGGGCTCCATCAGGCGGGCGCGTCACGGAAGGCGATGAGCGAGGCCTTGGGACGTAGTACGCAGAACTCGTTGCCCTCGGGGTCGGCGAGCACCACCCAGCCCACGGCCTCGCCCTGCCCGACGTCGACCCGCCGCGCACCCAGCGCCAGGATCCGCTCGACCTCGGTCTCCTGATCGTCCGGCGCGAGGTCGAAGTGCAGCCGGTTCTTCACGGTCCTCGGATCGCTCACCGGCATGAAACAGATGCCGGTCCCCGCGAATTCGTCGGGTCCGATGACCACTTCGCGCGGCTTCTCGGACAGCACCCGCCAGTCCAGCACCGCGCACCAGAAGCGGGCGAGCCCGGGGAGGTCGTAGGTGTCGATGACGATGTGATGCAAAGAAACGGCCATACCCCAAAGGTATGGCCGTTCCCGGTGAGCCAGCAGGCTCAGACTTTCTCAGACGTTGAACCCGAGCGCCCGCAGCTGATCCCGTCCGTCGTCCGTGATCTTGTCCGGGCCCCACGGCGGCATCCACACCCAGTTGATGCGGAGCTCGTTGACGAGGCCGTCCGTCGCGGACTTGGCCTGGTCCTCGATGACGTCCGTCAGCGGGCAGGCCGCCGACGTCAGGGTCATGTCGATGGTGGCGATGTTGGCGTCGTCGATGTGCACGCCGTAGATGAGGCCGAGGTTGACCACGTCGATGCCCAGTTCGGGGTCGACGACGTCGAGGAGGGCCTCGCGGACCTCCTCCTCGGAGGCGGGCTTGATCTCCATGGTCTCGGTGTCACTCATGCCGTCTTCCTTTCCGCGTCGGAGTCGGCTCCGCCCAGGGCCTGGGCCGTCGCGTCCTTCCACGCCATCCAGCTGAGGAGGGCGCACTTCACCCGTGCCGGGTACTTGGAGACACCGGCGAACGCGATCGCGTCCTCCAGCACCTCCTCCATCGCGTCGTCGGGCTCGATCCTGCCCTTGGACTGCATCAGCTCCAGGAAGGTCTCCTGGATCTTCTGCGCCTCGGACAGCTCCTTGCCGACGAGGAGGTCGTTCAGTACGGAGGCCGACGCCTGGCTGATCGAGCAGCCCTGGCCCTCGTAGGAGATGTCCGTGATCTGCTCGCCGTCGTACTTCACGCGCAGCGTGATCTCGTCGCCGCACGTCGGGTTGACGTGGTGCACCTCGGCGTCGCCATCCCGCAAGCCCCGGCCGTGCGGGTGCTTGTAGTGGTCCAGGATGACTTCCTGGTACATCGAATCCAGCTTCACGGTCTCAGTTCACGTCCCTCAGCCGAAGAAGTTCCGTACGTGCTCCAAGCCGTCGACCAGTGCGTCGATCTCGGCCGGCGTGGAGTACAGATAGAACGACGCTCGCGTGGTCGCAGGAATTCCGTAGCGGAGGCAGACGGGGCGGGCGCAGTGGTGGCCGACCCGGACCGCGATGCCTTCCTCGTCCAGCACCTGGCCCACGTCGTGCGGGTGGATGTCACCCAGCGTGAACGAGATCGCCGCGCCCCGGTCCTCGGCCGTGGTGGGGCCGATGATCCGCAGGTCGGGGACGTCCAGCAGGCGCTTCACCGCGTACTCGGTCAGCGCGTGCTCGTGGGCGAGGATCTTGTCCATGCCGATCGCCGACAGGTAGTCGATCGCCGCACCGAGACCGACCGCCTGGGCGATCGGCGGGGTGCCCGCCTCGAACTTGTGCGGCGCGGGAGCGTACGTCGACGAGTGCATCGACACGGTCTCGATCATCTCGCCGCCGCCCAGGAACGGGGGGAGGTCTTCGAGCAGCTCCTGGCGGCCCCAGAGGACGCCGATGCCCGTCGGGCCGCACATCTTGTGGCCGGTGAAGGCCACGAAGTCGGCCTGGAGGGCCTGTACGTCCAGCGGCATGTGCGGCGCGGCCTGCGAGGCGTCGATCAGGACCAGGGCCCCGACCTCCTGCGCGCGGCGCACGATCTTCTCGACCGGGTTGACCGTGCCGAGGATGTTGGACACCAGCACGAAGGAGACGATCTTCGTCTTCTCGGTGATGATCTCGTCGATGTTGGAGAGGTCGAGGCGGCCGTCGTCGGTCAGCCCGAACCACTTCAGCTTCGCGCCGGTGCGCTGCGAGAGCAGCTGCCACGGCACGATGTTGGAGTGGTGCTCCATCTCCGTGATGACGATCTCGGTCTCGTGGTCCACTCGGTAGGGCTCGTCGGCCCAACCCAGCATGTTCGCAACGAGGTTGAGCGACTCGGAGGCGTTCTTGGTGAAGATCACCTCGTCGCGGCTGGGCGCGTTGATGAACGTCGCGACCTTGTCGCGCGCACCCTCGTACAGCGCCGTGGCCTCCTCGGCGAGCACATGCACACCGCGGTGGACGTTGGCGTTGTAGCGCTCGTAGTACTCGTTCAGGGCGTCGAGCACCTGGCGCGGCTTCTGCGAGGTCGCCGCGTTGTCCAGGTACACGAGCTTCTTACCGTCGTGAACCGTGCGGTCCAGGATGGGGAAGTCCTTGCGGAGCGCCTCGTCGAGTAGTTGAGATGAACTCGTGAGGAGACCCGGCAGCTGCGTCACGCTGATACGCCACCCTTCGTGGTGTAGGCCTCGTAGCCCTCGTTCTCCAGCTTGTCGGCGAGCTCGGCGCCGCCGGACTCGACGATCTTGCCGCCGGAGAAGACGTGCACGAAGTCGGGCTTGATGTAGCGCAGGATGCGCGTGTAGTGCGTGATCAGCAGGGTGCCGACCTCGCCGCTCTCGCGGACGCGGTTGACGCCCTCGGAGACGACGCGCAGGGCGTCGACGTCCAGGCCGGAGTCGGTCTCGTCGAGGATCGCGATCTTCGGCTTGAGCAGCTCCAGCTGAAGGATCTCGTGGCGCTTCTTCTCACCGCCGGAGAAGCCCTCGTTGACGTTGCGCTCGGCGAAGGAGGGGTCCATGGAGAGGCGCTCCATGGTCTCCTTGACCTCCTTCACCCAGGTACGCAGCTTCGGCGCCTCACCGCGGATGGCGGTGGCGGACGTACGAAGGAAGTTGGAGACGGACACACCGGGGACCTCGACCGGGTACTGCATCGCGAGGAACAGGCCGGCGCGGGCGCGCTCGTCGACGGACATCTCCAGGACGTCCTCGCCGTCGAGGGTGACGGTGCCGCCGGTGATCGTGTACTTCGGGTGGCCCGCGAGCGAGTAGGCGAGGGTCGACTTGCCGGAGCCGTTCGGGCCCATGATGGCGTGGGTCTCGCCCTGCTTCACGGTGAGGTCGACGCCCTTGAGGATCTCCTTCGTGGCGTTGTCGGCCTCGACGGTGACGTGCAGGTCGTGGATTTCAAGCGTTGCCATGGGTTCCTCAGGACTCCTGGGTGAGGGAGACGAGCACGTCGTCCCCTTCGATCTTTACGGGGTAAACGGGTACGGGGCGCGTGGCGGGAAGGCCGGACGGCTTGCCGGTGCGCAGGTCGAACGCGGAGCCGTGCAGCCAGCACTCGATCTGGCAGTCCTCCACCTCGCCCTCGGAGAGCGAGACGTTCGCGTGCGAGCAGATGTCGTTGATCGCGAACACCTCCCCCTCGGTCTTCACGACCGAGACCGGCGTGCCGTCGAGTTCCACCCGCTTCGGGGTGTCCTCCTCCAGCTCACCGAAGCCGCAGGCGCGGACGAAGGCCGACATCAGACCGACGCCTCCAACTCCGCGTCGATCTTCTCGAGCAGCCGCTCCTGGATGTCGGCGACACCGATCTGCTGGACGAGTTCGGCGAAGAAGCCGCGGACCACCAGTCGGCGGGCGTCGTCGGCCGGGATGCCGCGAGCCATCAGGTAGAAGAGCTGCTCGTCGTCGAAGCGGCCGGTCGCGGAGGCGTGTCCGGCGCCGACGATCTCGCCGGTCTCGATCTCCAGGTTCGGCACGGAGTCGACGCGGGCGCCGTCGGTCAGCACGAGGTTGCGGTTCATCTCGTACGTGTCGGTGCCCTCGGCGGCGGCCTCGATGAGCACGTCGCCGATCCACACCGCGTGTGCGCCCTCGCCCTGGAGCGCGCCCTTGTAGACGGCGTTGGACTTGCAGTGCGGGACGTTGTGGTCGACCAGGAGGCGGTGCTCCTGGTGCTGGCCGGCGTCCGTGAAGTACAGGCCGAACAGCTCGGCCTCGCCACCGGGTCCGGCGTAGGCCACGCGCGGGTGCAGTCGTACGAGGTCGCCGCCGAAGGTGACGACGAACGACTTGAACGTGGCGTCCCGGCCGATCAGCGCGTTGTGCTGGCCGACGTGCACGGCCTTGTCGTCCCAGTCCTGGACGGAGACGACGGTGAGCTTGGCGCCGTCGCCGAGGATGTAGTCGACGTTGGCGGCGAGGACCGCGTCACCGGTGTGGTCGATGACGACGACGGCCTCGGCGAAGGCTCCCAGCTCGATGACCTGGTGGCCGTAGGCGACGCCGCCCTCGCCGTGCACGACGATGCGGATCGGCTCGGTGAGGACCGTCTCCTTGGGGACGGTCACGACCGAGGCCTTCTCGAAGGACGAGTAGGCCTGCGCGGCCACGCGGTCCACCGGGGTGCCCGCCTTGCCGAGCCGCGCGTCGTCACGGCCGACGGTCTCCACGGTGACCCCCTCGGGGGTCCCGATGGCGACCTTCACACCGTCGCCGGTGGCGACCGCGGTGCCGTCGTGCAGCCCGCGCAGGCGCTCCAGCGGCGTGAACCGCCACTCCTCCTCGCGGCCGTGGGGGACCGGGAAGTCCGCCACGTCGAAGGAGGGGGGCGCGCTCATGCGCGTGGCGACGGTCGACTCGGCGGCAACCGCGATCGATCCGGCGGTGGTGGAGGACCCCACCGTGGAGTTCTGAGCCTCAGCCATGGCTGTCGTAGTGCTCGCTTTCTGAAGTCAAGAAATGTGCTGACCGATGGGCGGGGTCAGCCGACCGAACCTTCCATCTGAAGCTCGATCAGCCTGTTGAGCTCAAGGGCGTACTCCATCGGCAGCTCCTTGGCGATCGGCTCGACGAAGCCGCGCACGATCATCGCCATCGCCTCGAACTCGGTCATGCCCCGGCTCATCAGGTAGAAGAGCTGGTCGTCGCTGACCTTGGAGACGGTCGCCTCGTGGCCCATGGACACGTCGTCCTCGCGGACGTCCACGTACGGGTACGTGTCCGAGCGGGAGATCGTGTCGACGAGCAGCGCGTCGCACAGCACGTTCGACTTGGAGCCGTGGGCGCCCTCGCCGATCTCGACGAGACCGCGGTAGGACGTACGACCGCCACCGCGCGCCACCGACTTGGAGACGATGTTGGAGGACGTGTTCGGCGCCATGTGGACCATCTTGGAGCCGGCGTCCTGGTGCTGGCCCTCGCCCGCGAAGGCGATGGAGAGGGTCTCGCCCTTGGCGTGCTCGCCCATCAGGTAGACGGCCGGGTACTTCATCGTCACCTTGGAGCCGATGTTGCCGTCGATCCACTCCATGGTCGCGCCCTCGTACGCCACGGCGCGCTTGGTGACCAGGTTGTAGACGTTGTTCGACCAGTTCTGGATGGTCGTGTAACGGCAGCGGGCGTTCTTCTTGACGATGATCTCGACGACCGCGCTGTGCAGCGAGTCCGACTTGTAGATCGGGGCCGTACAACCCTCGACGTAGTGCACGTAGGCACCCTCGTCGACGATGATCAGGGTCCGCTCGAACTGGCCCATGTTCTCCGTGTTGATCCGGAAGTAGGCCTGGAGCGGGATCTCGACCTGCACGCCCTTGGGCACGTAGATGAAGGAACCGCCGGACCACACCGCGCTGTTCAGCGACGCGAACTTGTTGTCGCCGACCGGGATGACGGTGCCGAAGTACTCCTTGAAGAGCTCCGGGTGCTCCTTCAGCGCGGTGTCGGTGTCGAGGAAGATGACGCCCTGCTCCTCCAGGTCCTCGCGGATCTGGTGGTAGACGACCTCGGACTCGTACTGCGCGGCGACACCGGCGACGAGGCGCTGCTTCTCCGCCTCGGGGATGCCGAGCTTGTCGTACGTGTTCTTGATGTCCTCGGGCAGGTCCTCCCAGGACTCCGCCTGCTTCTCCGTGGAGCGCACGAAGTACTTGATGTTGTCGAAGTCGATGCCGGAGAGGTCGGAGCCCCAGTTCGGCATGGGCTTCTTCTCGAACAGGCGCAGGCCCTTGAGACGGAGCTTGGTCATCCACTCCGGCTCGTTCTTCTTCGCGGAGATGTCCCGGACGACGTCATCGTTGATGCCGCGCTTGGCGGAGGCACCGGCCACGTCGGAGTCGGCCCAGCCGTATTCGTAGGTGCCCAGACCCTCGAGCTCGGGGTGGGCGGTCTCCTCGATGGGGAGCGTCATGCGGGGTTCCTCCCGGCGGTACGTGCAGAAGCGTTCGGTGGATCGGAAACGGTCTTGGAAATCTTGGGGATAAACGTGGTGCACACGCCGTCGCCGTGGGCGATGGTGGCCAGTCGCTGGACATGGGTGCCGAGCAGTTGGGAGAAGAGCTCGGTCTCCGCCTCGCACAGTTGCGGAAACTGCTCGGCGACATGGGCGACCGGGCAGTGGTGCTGGCAGAGCTGCTCACCGACCGGTGCGCTACGCGCCGTAGCAGCGTACCCGTCCGCGCTCAGGGCCTTGGCCAGGGCTTCCGCGCGGTTCTCCGGGGCGGCTGCCTCGACGACCTTGCGGTAGGCGATGGCCTGGGCGGCCATGCGGTCACGGGCGAAGGCGACGACGGCCTCGTCCCCGCCCTCGCGCTGTGCGATCCAGCGCAGAGCGTCCGCGGCGAGCTTGTCGTAGGACTGGTCGAAGGCGTCCCGGCCGCAGTCGGTCAGGGCGAACACCTTGGCGGGGCGGCCGCGCGTGCGCGCTCCGTAGACCCGCTGCTCACGTGCTTCCACGACGTCGTCGGCGACGAGCGCGTCGAGATGACGGCGTACGGCGGCCTGGGTCAGCCCCAGCCGGCCGGCGAGGTCGGCCACGGTCGACGGGCCGTGGTCCAGGATGGAGCGCGCGACGCGGTTGCGGGTGGACCGCTCACCGGTCGCGAGTTCCTCCTGCGGAGCCTCGCCAACGTTTTTCACAACGCCATTGTTGCGTAATTCCTCAGAGGCAGGCAACCCACGCCCGGCGGATGGACGGTGCGCTGCATCACTTAGGCGTACCTAATCTGACCTGCGAAAACGATCTTTGATCGATCAATCCACTGGCGCCACCGACCCCCTTCGAGGACACTCCACGACCATGCCCACACCCCCTCCCACCGGCCCACTTGTCACCCGGGACACAGTCGCCGCACAACTGCGCGAACTCGGCGTCCGCCCCGGTGAGACCCTCCTCGCGCACACCTCCCTGAGCTCACTCGGATGGGTATGCGGAGGTGCCGTGGCGGTCGTCCACGGCCTCCTCGACGCACTCGGCCCGGACGGCACCCTGGTGGTCCCCACCCAGTCCGGCGACCTCTCGGACCCGGCCCACTGGGGAAACCCGCCCGTCCCCCAGGAGTGGTGGGACACCATCCGCACCTCCATGCCGTCCTACGACCCCCTCGTCACGCCCTCACGAGGCGTCGGCGTCGTCCCGGAGACCGTCCGCACCTGGCCGGGTGCCCGGCGCTCCGCGCACCCGCAGACCTCCTTCGCGGCGCTCGGCCCGCGCGCGGGCGAGGTGATCGACGGCCATGCCCCCGACTGCCGGCTCGGCGAGCGCAGCCCGCTGGCCCGCCTGGAGGCCCTCCACGCGCGCGTGCTGCTGCTCGGCGCGGGCTACGACGCGTGCACGAGCTTCCACCTCGCCGAGTACCGCATCCCGTCCCCGCTGGTCCGGGTCGGGCGCCCAGGACCGGCCGGCTGGGAGACGGTGACCGAGGTGTCGATCACCTCCGACCGCTTCGACGAACTGGGCCACGACTTCGAACGGGACCGTCCCGTCGTACGGGGAAAGGTGGGCGCGGCCGACACCCGTCTGTTCCCGGTGGCGGACGCCGTGGCGTACGCGGAACGGTGGCTGCCCCTGCACCGCCCCCGTGAGGAGGAGATCCCGTGTGGGGGAGATCCTGCACCCGCCCGTCCGGGGCACGGGCCGCGTACCTAGACTCGGGCCCATGCGAAGTGAGCCCGTGCTCCAGGTCCAGGCCCTGGTGAAGCGGTACGGCACGAAGAGCGCGGTGAACGGCCTCGACCTGGTGGCCGATGCGGGTGTCACCGCGGTGCTGGGTCCCAACGGGGCGGGCAAGACGACCACGGTCGAGACCTGCGAGGGGTACCGGAAGCCGGACTCCGGCACGGTGCGCGTCCTGGGCCTCGACCCGGTCCGTGAGTCCGCCGCACTGCGCCCCCGGATCGGCGTGATGCTCCAGTCCGGCGGCGTCTACTCGGGCGCCCGCGCCGACGAGATGCTCCGCCACATCGCCAAGCTGCACGCGCACCCGCTGGACGTGGACACGCTCATCGAGCGCCTGGGCCTCGGCAGTTGCGGCCGCACGACGTACCGCCGCCTGTCGGGTGGCCAGCAGCAGCGATTGGCGCTGGCGATGGCCGTCGTAGGCCGCCCGGAACTGATCTTCCTGGACGAGCCGACGGCAGGCCTCGACCCGCAGGCCCGCAGGGCCACCTGGGACCTGATCCGGGACCTGCGCACGGACGGTGTTTCCGTGATCCTCACGACCCACCACATGGACGAGGCCGAGCAACTGGCCGACGACGTGGCAATCATCGACGCGGGGAAGGTCATCGCGCAGGGCTCCCCCGAGGACCTGTGCCGCGGCGGCGCCGAGAACACCCTCCGCTTCACCGGCCGCCCCGGCCTCGACGTCGGCTCCCTGCTGAAGGCCCTCCCGGCCGACTCCACGGCCGCCGAACTGACCCCGGGCTCCTACCGCGTCGGCGGCAAGGTCGACCCCCAACTGCTCGCCACGGTCACCTCCTGGTGCGCGCAGCACGGGGTGATGCCGGAGAGGATCTCGGTCGAACGGCACACCCTGGAGGACGTGTTCCTGGAACTCACCGGCAAGGAGCTGCGCGCGTGACGACGACTGTTCCGGGGACGTACACCCCGCAGCCCGGGGCGGCCCCGCTCCCCCGCATGATCGCGGCACAGGCGGCCCTGGAAACAAAGATGCTCCTACGAAACGGCGAGCAGCTCCTGTTGACGGTCGTCATCCCGACCCTCCTCCTGGTCCTGTTCAGCTCGGTAGACATCGTCGACACGGGCAAGGGCAAGTCCGTCGACTTCCTCACCCCCGGCATCCTGGCCCTCGCCGTCATGTCGACGGCGTTCACCGGCCAGGCCATCGCGACGGGCTTCGAACGCCGCTACGGCGTCCTGAAGCGCCTCGCGTCCTCCCCGCTCCCCCGCTGGGGCCTGATGACCGCGAAGACGGCGTCGGTCCTGGTCACGGAGATCCTCCAGATCATCCTGCTGACAGCGATCGCCTTCGCCCTGGGCTGGTCCCCGCACGGCAGCCCCCTCGCGGTGCTCCTGCTCCTGGTCCTCGGCACGGCGGCCTTCTCGGGCCTCGGCCTGCTGATGGCGGGCACGCTGAAGGCGGAGGCGACGCTGGCCGCCGCGAACCTGGTGTTCCTGCTGCTCCTGGTCGGCGGCGGGGTGATCGTCCCGATGGACAAGTACCCGTCGGGCGTCCAGGACGTGTTGGGGCTACTGCCGATCTCCGCGCTCTCGGACGGGTTGCGGGATGTGTTGCAGCAGGGGGCGGGGATGCCTTGGGGG
>NZ_JBLTJC010000196.1:0-19095 GCF_048158785.1 Streptomyces colwelliae
CCCCGGACCCGCTGCCCCGACCCGTCCTACCCGGCCAGCCTGACGTTCGAACCCTTCACCTTGATGTCCACACCGCTCTTCGCGGCCTGCACACTGTCCAGCTTCACGCCGCCCGGCAGCTGGTCGAGCGTCTGCTGGAAGTCGGTGATCGAGCGGACCCGGGAGTCGGCGAGGTCGACGACCAGCTTGGGCAGGTTGTCCGCGTGCACCTTCACCGTGTTGCCTACGACGGTGACCGTGCTGAGCACCGGGTACGTGGTCGTCCCGACCCCCGTGACCGTGACCTTCATGTCGGCCTTGATCTTGCCGTCGCCGCCGTCGGAGAGGCTGACGATCTGGGCCGTGACGCCGGTGAAGACGGGCGTCGGCGCGGACTTGGCGGCCTTGAGCAGCTGGTCGTAGGAGATGCTCGCGGTGCCCGTCGCGCTGGCCGCCGTGGCGGAGCTGTAGTCGCCGGAGAACTTGACGTCCTTCATGTCGGCCTTGAGGTCGTCGATCCGGATCGTGGTGGCACCGCCGGAGGCGCTCGTGTTGCCGGTCGGGGCCTCGTACTGGCCGACGCCGAGTTCCACGTCGTCCAGCTCACCGGAGGCGACCTGGGTGAGGAAGGGGAAGCCCTTGATGGAGATGTCGGGGGTGCTGGCCAGGTTCTCGCTGGTCTTCACCTTGGACGCCGCCTCCTCCTCCGCGAAGTGGACCGCGACCCGGTCCACAACCACGAACAGGGCACCGAGAATCACCACGACGATCAGAAGTATTCGTAGCCCGCGCATGTACGGAGATCCCCACCTGATGGTCGTCGACGAAAGCGGTACGACGACCGGTGGCCGCCGAGCGCGAGAGTAGTCCTGTCCGACGCGTGTATCGCGAAATTGTCGATCACCTGTGACAGGGCTCTTAACTACCGCCTACGACACGGCACTTGGCCGGCCGGGCTAGACGAGCGCCCGTCCCAGCAGGTACACCGCCGGGGCCGCCGCGGCGAGCGGCAGGGCCACACCGGCCGTGAAGTGGACGAAGCGGGACGGGTAGTCGTAGCTCGCCACACGGTGGCCGATCAGGGCGCAGACCGCCGCGCCCGCGCCGAGCAGCGCGCCCTTCGCGCCCATGCCCGTCATCCCGCCGACGGCGATGCCCGCACCGGCCGCGGCCAGCAGCGAGACGACAACCGACGCCACCGTCGGCAGCGGAAGCGCGCGGGCCAGGATCGCCACCGCGACCGCGGCCGCGCCGACCGTCACCGCGTCCGGCTCGGCCGCGAGGTGGCCGGCCGCGAGGATGGCCAGGGCCGCCGAGGCGACCGTCGCCATCAGGCTCGTGATCCGGGTGTCCGGGTCGGCGTGCGAACGCAGCTGCATGACGAGGGAGAGCAGGACCCAGACACCGAGGGTGCCGAGGATCGCGGCGGGGCCGTTCTCCCGCCCGGCCGCGAGCAGCGCCACGTCCGCGACGAGCGCGCCCGCGAAGGCCAGCGCGATGCCCTGCCGGGCGGGCCACATCCCGTTCAGCCGGAACCAGCCCGCGGCCGTCACCGCCTGAAGGACGACGAGCGGTACGACGAGGGCGTACGACCCGGCCTGCGCGGTGACAGCGAGCAGGAGCGCCAGTACGGCGGTGAGGCCGGCCGGCTGCATCCCGGGCTCGATGATCGGCGAACGGCCCTCCAGCCGGGCCCGCTGGGCGTCGGTGATCCGGGCGTTGCCGGCGAGGGAGGGCGGGCCGTAGCCCTCCGCGGCGGAGGGATCCGCGGGGGCGGCCGGCGGCTGCACCTCGGGTCTCGGCGGCTGGGCGTACGCCTGGGCCTGCGCGTAGGGGTCGTAGGCCTGGGGCGCCTGCTGGTTCTGCGGCGGCAGGTACGCGGTGTCCGCGGCGGCGGGAGCGGGCGCGGGCGGCATGGTCTGGTGGACCTGGGTGTCCCAGGTCTGGCCCTGCCACTGCTGGGTGTACTGCTGGGCCGCCTGCGGATCGTCGTACGCCTGCTGCTGGCCGGGCCACGCCTGTGCCTGTGCCTGTGCCTGTGCCTGTTGGGGCTGCTGTTGCTGCTGCTGTTGTTGCTGGGCGTACGCGTCGTAGTTCTCGTCGTAGCCCTCATACGGCTGGTTGCTCATCGCTCATCCTCCTGCGAACGGCGGGAGCACCTCGACCGTGCCGCCCTCGGCCAGCCGTACCGTCTCATGTCCGCGGGTGCCCACGGGGTCACCGTCGACGAGGAACGAGCATCGCAGCAGTACGCGGGTGAGTTCCCCGGGGTGTCGCTCGCGGACGGCGGTGAGGGCCTCGGCGAGGGTGACCGCGTCGTACGGCTCCTCGGCGATGCCGGCCGCGGCCTTCGCGGCGGCCCAGTAGCGCACCGTGACCTTTGGCATGTGCTTGCTTCCTCGGTAGATCGGTGTCGACGGACTCGGCGTCAACACCCGTCAGGCTAACCGTCCTGTGAACTGCCCCAGCGCCCGATGCGGGCCAGCAGGTCGTCGTCGGCGGCGTGCTCGGCGTGGCCCATGCCCGGCTCCAGCCAGAGTTCGGCGTGGTCGGCGGCGGCTTCGGCCAGCATCCGGGGGTGGTCCACGGGGAAGTAGCCGTCGCGGTCGCCGTGCACGATGAGCAGGGGCGTGGGCGCGATACGCGGGACCGCCTCGACCGGGGAGAGCGGGACCGGGTCCCAATCCCGGTTGTGGATACGGGTGTTGAGGCCGTAGCGGCTGACTATGCGGCCCTCGGGGCGGGTCACCAGCCAGTGGAGCTTTCGCATGGGGGCCGTCCCCCTGTAGTACCAGCGGGCCGGCGCACTCACGGAAACCACCGCGTCCGTGTGCGCTTCCGTGCGCCCCTCGCGCCTCCGGCCGTCGGCGTGCGCCTGGGAGCCGTAGAGCGCCGCGTGCCGCAGCACCACCGAACCGCCCATGGAGAAGCCGACGGTCACCACGCGCGCGTGCCCCTGCTCGCGCGCCCAGGCGACCGCCGCGGCCAGATCGAGCACCTCGCGGTCGCCGACGGTGGAGCGTCCGCCGGAGGCGCCGTGACCCCGGAAGGAGAAGGTGACCACGGCCCCGTAGTGGGCGAACGCCTCGGCGACCCGTCGTACATGAGGCTTGTCCACATCGCCCGTGAAACCGTGCGCCACGACGAACACCGGATCACCGGAAGGTGACCGGGAGACGTCGTATACGGCCGCTCCCGGTTCGTATACGGAATCGATCGTCACCCCGTCGTCGGTGTGCAGAAACGTCCGCAAAGGTGTACGTCTGATCGTCTCAGAGTTCGGACGAACGGTGGATCGTGCCACATGACCTGCCGTACCAGCGCTCATGTGGGCTATTCTGCTGGACAGAGGACTCGGGCAGCGAAGCCCCCGAGTCCTTTTGTGCTTCCGGGAGCGTTGTATACGAAGCGGTACACCACGGGAAACCGCAGGTGACCGTGGGCGATACAGAGCCCCCGGGATCACAGAGCATCGCCGCAATGCCGCAGTGCCGCATACGTCCTCGCAGGGACCGAGGAGGAACCAGACATATGAGTTCTCTGCTGCTCCTGACCAATGCCCTCCAGCCGTCTACGGAGGTGCTTCCGGCCCTTGGCCTGCTGCTGCACAACGTGCGCGTGGCACCGGCGGAAGGCCCCGCTCTCGTCGACACCCCAGGTGCCGACGTCATCCTGATCGACGGCCGCCGTGACCTGCCTCAGGTGCGCAGCCTGTGTCAGCTGCTCCGGTCCACCGGTCCGGGCTGTCCGCTCATCCTCGTCGTCACCGAGGGCGGCCTCGCGGCCGTCACCGCCGACTGGGGCATCGACGACGTCCTGCTCGACACGGCCGGACCGGCCGAGGTCGAGGCGCGACTGCGCCTGGCCATGGGCCGCCAGCAGATCGTCAACGACGACTCCCCCATGGAGATCCGCAACGGCGATCTCTCCGTGGACGAGGCGACGTACTCCGCCAAGCTCAAGGGCCGGGTCCTCGACCTGACCTTCAAGGAGTTCGAGCTCCTCAAGTACCTCGCGCAGCACCCGGGCCGCGTCTTCACGCGCGCGCAGCTGTTGCAGGAGGTCTGGGGCTACGACTACTTCGGCGGTACGCGGACGGTCGACGTCCACGTACGACGCCTGCGCGCGAAGCTCGGACCCGAGCACGAGTCGCTGATCGGGACCGTCCGGAACGTCGGTTATCGATTCGTTACTCCGGAGAAGGGTGACCGGGGCGGCGAGGAGGCCAAGCTCAAGGCAAGCGCTGCTCTCGCCGACGCAAAGCCGGAGGATGCGGACGGTACGGCCGATTCGGCCGCGCTGGACGCCGCCGAGATCCCGGCCGAGGCGTAACCGCATCCGGGCAGGGCGTCGCTTGTCGGTGTCGCTTCCGCGCGGAGATGGTGCGCGGAAGCTGAGAGAAGCTTCGAAACGCCCTGCCCAGAGCGGGTCCATCCGCGTAGACTCCGCGCGTGGCCAAGGTGACTCGGGATGACGTAGCGCGACTGGCAGGGACATCGACTGCCGTCGTCAGTTATGTCATCAACAACGGACCCCGGCCGGTTGCCCCGGCCACGCGCGAGCGTGTCCTCGCCGCGATCAAGGAACTGGGGTACCGACCCGACCGGGTGGCCCAGGCCATGGCGTCGCGGCGTACGGACCTCATAGGCCTGATCGTGCCGGACGCGCGCCAGCCCTTCTTCGGGGAGATGGCGCACGCGGTCGAACAGGCCGCGTCCGAGCGCGGAAAGATGGTGCTGGTCGGCAACTCCGACTACGTGGGCGAGCGCGAGGTCCACTACCTGCGCGCGTTCCTCGGGATGCGCGTCTCCGGCCTGATCCTCGTCAGCCACGCGCTGAACGACAACGCCGCGGCTGAGATCGAGGCCTGGGACGCCCGGGTCGTCCTCCTCCACGAACGCCCCGAGGCGATCGACGACGTGGCCGTCGTCACGGACGACCTCGGCGGCGCCCAGCTCGCCGTACGCCACCTTCTTGAGCACGGCTACGAGTACGTCGCCTGTATGGGCGGTACGGCGGAGACGCCGTCCGTCGGTGACCCGGTCTCCGACCACGTCGAGGGCTGGCGGCGCGCGATGGCCGAGGCCGGCCTGCCGACCGAGGACCGCCTCTTCGAGGCCCCGTACAACCGCTACGACGCCTACCAGGTCGCCCTGGGCATCCTCTCCGGACCCCGGCGGCCGCCCGCGATCTTCTGCTCCACCGACGACCAGGCGATCGGCCTGCTGCGGGCCGCGCGCGAGCTGCGCATCGACGTGCCGCGCGAGCTGGGTGTCATCGGCTTCGACGACATCAAGGAAGCGGCCCTGGCCGACCCGAAGCTGACGACGATCGCCTCGGACCGCCCGGCGATGGCCCGCGCGGCCGTGGATCTCGTCCTCGACGACGGCCTGCGGGTGGCGGGGTCGCGGCGCGAGCGCCTGAAGGTGTTCCCGTCACGGCTGGTGATACGGCAGTCCTGCGGCTGCGAGGGCTGAGGTCCTTCGGCTGCGAGGGCTGAGACCCGCTGGATTCCCCGAGTTTCCGGGGATCCGGCGTCTTTATATCGGGCATACGAGGTTCTGTCGGGCTTCTCAGCGGGCGCTCAGGTACCTCTCATGATCCCGCGACAAGCTCTGTTCCATGACCGAGAGCTTCCGCCGCAGCGGCGAGTACGAGACCCCCCAGGGCGACCAGCCGCAGGCGTACCCCCAGCAGCAGCACGCCTCTTCTCCCGTGAACCCGGAGTGGCCGCCCCCGCCGGCCTACCAGCCGGTGCAGCAGGCTCAGCCCGTCCAGCAGACGCAGCAGCCGGCCGCGGCCGGGTGGCCGGCTCAGGCTTCCGCCCCCTCGCCCGCCCCGCAGGCCGCCTTCGGCGCCGACGGCGGAGCGTACGGCGGTGACGGCGGGGCTCTCGCCGCTGACGGCAGCGGCCACGGCGGCGGCGACACGGCTCTCCTCACACACGTCCAGGGCGAGGCGCCCAAGCCGAAGAAGCGCACCCGGGGTCCGCTCGCGCTGCTCGCCGCCGTGGCGATCGTCGCCGCGGCCGTCGGCGGCGGCACGGCGTACGCCTTCCAGGAGCTGACCGGCAAGGACACCGTCGCCACCTCCAGCACCACCACGGCCGTCGTGCCCTCCAGCAAGAAGGGCGACGTCGCCACGATCGCCGCGACCGTCAGCCCGAGCGTGGTCGAGGTCAGCGCCACGCTCAGCAACGGCACTTCGACCGGTGCGGGCGTGATCATCACCTCGGGCGGCGAGGTCATCACCAACAACCACGTCATCTCCGGCGCCACCTCGGTCAAGGTCAAGACGAGCGACGGCAAGTCGTACACCGCGAAGGTCGTCGGCACCGACAGCAAGAAGGACCTCGCGCTCCTCAAGCTGGAGAACGCCTCCGGCCTGAAGGCGGCCACCCTCGGCAACTCCGACGGCGTCCAGATCGGCGACACGGTCGTCGCGATCGGCTCCCCCGAGGGCCTGACCGGCACGGTCACCAGCGGCATCGTCTCCGCCCTGAACCGTGACGTGACCGTCTCGACCGACGAGAGCCAGAGCCAGGGTTCGGATTCGGGCGGCAGCGGTCAGTGGCCGTTCCAGTTCGGCGGCCAGCAGTTCAACGGCGACACCGGTTCGTCCACGACGACGTACAAGGCGATCCAGACCGACGCGTCCCTCAACCCCGGCAACTCCGGCGGCGCCCTGATCGACGCGAACGGCAACATCATCGGCATCAACTCCGCGATGTACTCGTCCAGTTCGGACTCCTCGTCCTCGTCGTCCGAGGCCGGAAGCATCGGCATCGGCTTCGCCATCCCGATCAACACCGTCAAGTCCGACCTCGCCTCACTGCGGGCGGGCGGCTCCGACAGCTGAGTCCACAGTCCAACGATCAGTGTTCAGTGATCAGTAGGGAGTACGTCATGATCAAGCAGGTTTCGCACACGGTGACCGACACCGGAGCGGCCGGTCTCGGCCTGGCCCTCGGGGTGGCGTACGAACTGCACGCGCCGGCGGCGCGGGCACCGGAACTGGCGCCCGCCCCGGAGCTGATGGGGCTGCGTACCAACGCCGCCCGCCCGCACCACCGCAAGGTGCCGCTGAGCCGCCTCCAGACGATGCGGGGCTGATCTCATAGAGGATTGAGGGGCGAGGCCGATCTCACCCTTTTTCTCACTTCCTCCCCTCTTCACGCACCGGCCGGGAAACATGCGAGGCTGATTGCGACCAGCCGATCGTTGTCTCCCCGTCCCACCGCACCCGAGGAATCCAGCCATGAGCCCCGCCGAAGGCGACCGTGACACCCAGCGCATCCTGATCGTCGACGACGAGCCGGCGGTACGCGAAGCACTCCAGCGCAGCCTCGCGTTCGAGGGGTACGACACCGAGGTCGCCGTGGACGGCGCGGACGCGCTGGAGAAGGCGACCGCGTACCAGCCCGACCTGGTCGTCCTCGACATCCAGATGCCGCGCATGGACGGCCTGACGGCGGCCCGCCGGATGCGGGGCGCCGGCACGACGACCCCGATCCTGATGCTCACGGCCCGCGACACGGTCGGCGACCGCGTCACCGGGCTCGACGCGGGCGCCGACGATTACCTGGTCAAGCCCTTCGAACTCGACGAACTCTTCGCGCGGGTACGGGCGTTGCTGCGCCGCAGCTCGTACGCGGCGGCGGCCGCCGCCGGGAACGCGCCCGAGGACGACTCCCTCACCTTCGCCGACCTCCGCATGGACCTCGCGACCCGCGAGGTCACCCGGAGCGGCCGCCAGGTCGAGCTGACCCGCACGGAGTTCACGCTGCTGGAGATGTTCCTGGCGCATCCCCGCCAGGTCCTCACCCGCGAGCAGATCCTCAAGGCGGTGTGGGGCTTCGACTTCGAGCCGTCCTCCAACTCCCTTGATGTGTACGTCATGTACCTGCGCCGGAAGACAGAGGCCGGGGGCGAGCCGCGGCTCGTGCACACGGTGCGGGGCGTGGGGTATGTGCTGCGACAGGGTGGGGCGGAGTGAAGAACGTCCTCAACCGGTTCCTGCACCGGTTCCGGACACTGCCGATCCGGTCTCGGCTGGCGATGCTGGTCGCGGCGGCGGTGGCGTTCGGGGTGGCGGCGGTTTCGGTGACCTGTTGGTTCATTGTGCAGGGGAAGCTCTACGACCAGTTGAACGCCGACCTGTCGAGGTCGATGAGGGGGCCGAATCAGTCTCAGCAGGTCCAGGTCCAGATCGCCCTCAGCAACTGCTCGTCGACCCCGCAGGGCGGCAACGGTTTTGTCCGGAACGGCTACTCCCAGGTCGTCACGGAGAAGGGGAAGATCTGCGTCCAGGGCGACTCCACGGGCGTGGTCAAGGTCACCCAGGCCGACAAGAACGTGATCAAGAACGCGAACGCGAACCGGATCTACTACCGCAACGGCACCGACACGGACGGCAACGAGCTGCGCGTGATGACGCGCTTCGTGGCCCCCACCATCACCGCCTCCGGGGCTGCCGGACCCAACGTCGGACTCGTCGTCGCCGTACCCCTGACGAGCACCCAGAACACGCTCAACGAACTGGCCCTGATCCTGCTCCTCGTGTCCGGCATCGGAGTCGTCGGCGCCGGAGCTGCCGGTCTCGCGGTCGCCCGCGCAGGTCTCCGTCCCGTCGACAAGCTCACCGAGGCCGTCGAACACGTGGCCCGTACCGAGGACTTGGCCGTCCGCATCCCCGTGGACGAGGACAGCGACGACGAGATCGCGCGCCTCTCCCGCTCGTTCAACTCGATGACGACCTCCCTCGCCAACTCCCGTGAGCTGCAACAGCAACTCATCGCGGACGCCGGTCACGAACTCCGTACCCCCCTCACCTCCCTCCGTACTAACGTCGAACTCCTCACCCGCAGCGAGGAGACCGGCCGCCCGATCCCCCCGGCCGACCGCAAGGCACTGCTCGCCTCGGTGAAGGCGCAGATGACCGAACTGGCGTCCCTGATCGGCGACTTGCAGGAACTGTCCCGCTCGGAGGGGCAACGGGGTGAGCGCGTCCAGGTGGTCTCGCTCCAGGACACCGTCGAGGCGGCCCTGCGCCGAGCCCGCCTGCGCGGCCCGGAGTTGACGATCACGGCGGACGTACAGTCCTGGTACGTCCAGTCGGAGCCCTCCGCGCTGGAGCGCGCGATCGTCAACATCCTCGACAACGCGGTGAAGTTCAGCCCCGAGGGCGGCACGATCGAGGTCCAGCTCACGCGCGGCGTCCTCACCGTCCGCGACCACGGCCCCGGCATCCCCGCCGAGGAACTCCCGCACGTCTTCGACCGGTTCTGGCGTTCGCCGTCAGCACGCGCCCTCCCCGGTTCCGGCCTGGGCCTGTCCATCGTCGCCCGCACGGTCGAACAGGCCGGCGGCGAAGTGACGTTGGCGCACGCGCCGGGTGGGGGGACGGTGGCGACGGTACGGATCCCGGGGACGGCGACGGCTCCGCCGGAAGGCTCCACCCCTCAGTGAGCGAGGGGGAAGGGTCGGCCTGTCTCCGCATCCGCCCGTCGCATTCGGCCTCAGTGGAAGCCGAGCATTCCGGGGGAGTCAATGTCGACAGTGACCACACCCGGCGGGTAAGCCTCTTCCCGGGTTGTCAGGAGAATCGACATGCCGGTGAACTCGGCTCGCGGCAGGGCGCAGTACAGGGCGTGACAGGTGTCCGGTCCGCCGTACCCATCACGGATCATGGTGCCGACGGTGACCGAGGAGACCGTGGTCAAGTCGTCGACGACCACCGAGGAGAACGCGAGGACGCGGTCCCCGGCGTCCGCGTCCTCGGACTCCGCCTGCATAAGGCAGAGCGCGGGAATCCGAAGCAGATCACCCGGGGTGTGGGCCATGTTCGCGGCGAGAAGGTTCAACGTCTTGTGCCCGTTCGCGAGAGCACGGGTGGCACCGGTGTCCAGAATGATCACGCCGCCGCGCCTCGCGCCCTACGGGCCTTCTCGGCAGCGATTTTGTAGATGTTGCCGAGAACGTCAGGCGCCCTGTCGAACTCCGCGTCGCTGATGTCCAGACCGATCACGTCTCGGACGACCTGCCGGTCGGCGGCCACCCGCTCCGCGATCTGCTCAGCCGTCGGCTGCTCGGCGGCCAGCTGCTCGACGAGTTGCCCCAAGGTCACGCCTCGATCCTTGGCCACCTGGGCGAGATGGTCCCGGGCCTGTCGGGACACCTGGATGGTCGTGTTCTCTGCCATGGCCCCACCATAGCCCTGGCATAGCAACTCCGGGTCCCGGTTTCACCCGTCGGCGTTCGCCCCCGCTATCCCTTGACCAGCTCCACGAACGCGAGCCAGGACCCGGCCGCGAAGACCAGCGGGCGGCTCGTCGGGGTCTTGCTGTCCCGGACGGGGACCAGGCCGGTGTAGCCGTCAGCGACCTCGACGCAGTCGTTGGCTCCGCCTTGGCTGTAGCTCGACTTGCGCCACGCAACGGTGCTGAGGTCAGGGGTGTGCGTCATGACGTCTGTGCTCCTTCAGTTGACGGCAAACCCTGTTACCTCAGCGCCGACGGCCACGACAGCCGCCTCTCTCTCCTCGCCGATGACATCGAGGCGGCCCAACTCGACTCCGGGGACCAGGTGTTGGCCGGAGCCAAGGCCGTACTCGCCGACCCGAAAGCCGGCGAACGAGCCGTACGTTTCGCGCTCACCCGGGCGTCCGAGTCCCTGGAGGACGTGATCCGGATCGCGGTCAGCCGGGGCGGGCGCATCCCGGGGAGCGGGCTGTGACATCGGGCCGGCGGCACTCACCCCCACCCCCCTCCTCACGTACACAGGTTCCTGTCTTACTCTCCTCCTCTGCTGACCGGGGGAGGGTCCATGAGCGGGGACAACGCGGACGACGAGGGCACCGCGGACTTCGGCGATGTGCGGGGGATCGAGCGGGAGTACGGGCGGCGAAGAGCCTTGTCCGTGTCCTGGTGGCAGATCGCCGTCACCGTGGTCATCGGCGGCAACATCGTCCTCCAGGTGACGACGAACCCCTACGCCTCCAGGCGCTGGTACGTGATCACGCTGGCAGTGATTGTGCTCGCCCGGGCCGTCCCGGCCGTGCTCTATCGACAGCGGGGGCGCACGATCGTGGGCGCCCAGGGGATCACCGCCCGCGACGCCATCCAGACGAACACCCGGACCTGGCACGACGTCTACGACATCCGGGCCGAGTTGAGCGCGAACGGCCGCATCGAGAAAGCCCGGTGGACGACCTACGTCTACGGCAACGACGGGTGCCGGACCCGCCTCCCCTACTTCGACGACTGGCAACTCCCCGACTTCCACGCCGAACTCGCCGACCTGCGTGCCGTATCCGCTCTGCACCGGGGCATGGCCTGGGAGTTGCGTCCCGAGGTGGAGGACCGGATCCGGCGGCGCGCACGGGACCGCAAGATCTGGGGCGTGGTGGGCATCGCGGCCCTCGTCGCCGTGTTCATGGCGTTCGTACTCCTGGCGTAGCCCCCGCGAGCCGAGCGCCGGCTCACCCCCTCCCGGACCAGCACAGCTCCCGACCTTAAGATCGCCCCCAACGCAGGCTCTGGGGAGGGTCGATGGGCGGGGACGACGAGGACGACCGCGACGACGAGCGTGGGATCGAGCGGGAGTACAGCAGACGGAGAAAGATGTCCCGGGGAAGGTTCGCCGGCCTGTGCATCGTCGAAGCGAACTTCGCCCTTCAGATGGCGCGGCCCGACAGCATCCCCGGCCGGTACAGGCTGCTCGCGGTGGCACTCATGGTGATGCTGGGTGTCTGGGCCTTTCTGGCCGTGCGACGGGGGCTCACCTCCGTCGGCGCCGACGGGATCGCGGTCCGCGGTGCCTTTCGCGTGCGCAAGCGGGACTGGCACGACATCTACGATCTGCGCGTCGAACGCCGTAACACCAAAAACGCCGACGCCCGCCTGTTGACCTGGCTCTACGACAACGACGGCCGCAGGTTGCCCCTTACCAACGTCGACGACTGGCAGCTCCCCGACGTCCGGGCCGAAGTCGAGGAGTTGCGTACCGCCGCCGCCCAACACCGGGGGATGGCCTGGGAGTTGCGGCCCGAGGTCGAGGACCGGATCGGGCTGCGCGCGGTGCGTCGTAAGGCTCAGGAGCGAGCGGCCGTCGGGGCCATGCTCGTCTTCTTCGCCGCCATCGGGTATCTGGTGTGGGAGGTGTCCGCCGACGGCGGTCACCGCCTCTTCGCCTTCCTCCTGCTCCTCTGGGCTCCGCTCGCCGCCTACGCCCTCCTCGTCACGCTCTTCCGCCTGCGCTCCTCCCGAAGCCCAGCCCACGCATAACTCCCTGCCAGCCCCAGCACAGCCCCCCGTCACACCGTGTTGAGATGGCGCGGAAGATCCTGCTTGCCGATGACGACGTGGACGTACGCGAAGGGCTTGGCCGGCTGCTCAGATTCGAGGGGTACGAGACCGTCCTCGCCGGAGACGGGCGTACCGCGCTCGATCTCCTCGGGGTGTCTCTCGGACTGTCCCTCGATGGGCCGGAGGATGCCGGCGCGCCCGACCTCGTGCTGATGGACGTCACCATGCCTGAGCTGGACGGGCTCGCCGCCACCCGGCGTATCCGCGCCTCCGGGTCCACCGTGCCGATCCTGATGATCACCGGGCGGGACGCGGTCGGCGATCGTATCGTCGCCCTCGACAACGGCGCCGACGACTACCTCAGCAAACCGTTCGCCATCGAGGAACTCCTCGCCCGGGTACGGGCGTTGCTGCGGCGCAGCCCCCAGCACACCTCGGCTGCCGACGTGCCGCCCGAGCTCGAACGGCTCGTCCTCCAGGATCTCGTGATGGACCTGCGTACCCGTACCGTCACCCGTGACGGGCGGCCGCTCGATCTCACGCGGACCGAATTCCTGTTGCTGGAGCACCTGTTGAGGCATCCGGGCGCCGCGCTCACCCGGTCCCAGATCCACCGGCACGTGTGGGGCTTCGACTTCGAGCCCGCGTCCAACACCCTCGACGTCTACGTCATGTACCTGCGCCGGAAACTGGAGAGCCGCGGCGAACCGCGGCTCATCCACACCGTGCGGGGGCTCGGGTACAGCCTCCGTGCAGCGCCTCCTATTTGATCTGTCTCTTCTATCTCTTCGGGAGCCGCAGGATCATCGTCTCGTCCGGTGCCTGCGGCGGGACCTGGCGCAGGATCATCGTGTCCTCCGCACGGTGCCGTCCCGTGCCCGTTCCCGTGATCGCCATTTCGGGGAGCGGGCCCGCAAGTCGCGCGTACGCGCCGCCCCTTGCCACCAACTCCGCGTGCGTGCCTGTCTCCACCAGGCGTCCGCCCTCGACGACCAGGATGCGGTCCGCGTCGGGGGCGAGGCTCAGGTCGTGGGTGATCATGATGGTCGTACGGCCGGACATCAGGCGGCGCAGAGGCTGGATCACCTGGCGGGCCGCCACCGAGTCGAGGCCGGCCGTCGGTTCGTCCAGGACCAGGACCGGGGCCTCGCGGAGCATCGCCCGGGCGATCGCGATCCGTTGGAGCTGGCCGCCGGACAGGGCTGCCGTGCCGGGGGCGATCTGGGTGTCGTAGCCCTCGGGGAGTGCGGCGATGAAGTCGTGCGCTGCCGCTGAACGTGCCGCCCGTTCGATCTCCTCGTCCGTCGCGCCGGGGCGGCCGCACTCGATGTTCTCGCGGACCGTGCCGTTGAGGATCAGGGTCTGCTGGGGCAGCAACGCCACGTTCTCCCGCAGGAATTCGAGGGGTACGTCGCGGAGGGGGACGCCGTCCAGGCAGATCACGCCCTGCGAGGGGTCGTAGAAGCGGGTCAGGAGTTTGGACAGGGTCGACTTGCCCGCTCCGCTCTCGCCCGTGATGATCACCAGCTCGCCCGGGTTCGCCCTGAAGGTGACGTCGTTGACCGAGTCGCGGGTCGCGCCGGGGTAGGCGAAGGTCACGCCGTGGAAGCTGACCCAGCCGTGGACCGGCCAGGCGGGGACGGGTTCGCGGGGATCGCCGACGGACGGGGTGGCGTCCAGGATCTCGTTGATGCGGGCGGCGCCGGCCGTGGCGGCGGTGAGGGTGAGGCCGAGTTGGCCGAGGTTGCGGACCGGCGGGTAGAGGTAGCCGATGAAGGCCGCGAAGGCGAGGAGTGCGCCGAGGGTCATGCGGTCGGCGGAGATCTCCCACACACCGAGGCCGATGACGGACAGCACGCAGAGAGTCTCTACGACCTCCACGAACTGCTCGTACATCTCGCTGAGTCGGGCACCGCGGACCGATGCCTTCATCCACGCGCGGGCCTCCACGTCGAGGCGCTTCTCCTCGTCCCGGCGGCGGTTGTACGCCTGGGTGAGGACCACGTTGCCGAGGGACTCCTCGACCACCGAGGTGATCGCGCCGTCCGCTACCCGTTCGTCCTGCGAGGCCTGCTTGATGCGGCCCGAGAAGCGGCGGGCGGCGAGGAGGAAGAGGGGCGCGAGGACGAAGGTGGCCAGGGCCAGGTCCCAGCGGAGGTACAGGGCCGCGCAGGCGTAGAAGACCGCGGAGAAGGCTGCCGAGATCGTGCCCACGACTCCGGACACGACCATCTGCTCGATGGCCTCGACGTCTCCGGTGAGGCGTTCGACCAGGTCGCCCTGGCGGTGCTTCTGGAAGAAGTGGGGTGGGAGGTCCTGGACATGGCGGAAGACGTTCGCGCGCAGGCGCAGGACGAATCTCTCCGCGGTCCAGGTGGCGAGGGAGTTGCCGAAGTAGCCGACGAGCGCGCCCAGTGCGGCGACGCCGAGCCAGGCCGCGGCCGGGCCCCAGAAGTCGGACAGCGAACCGGACTTGAGGGCGTTGTCGGTGAGGTCCGCGAAGATCAGGATCGCGGCGGTCTCGGCGAGCGCCGACACGATGACGCACGCGATGATCACCGCGAGCCACTTGCGGTCACCGCGGGTCAGCGGCCAGAAACGGCGGAAGGCCTCACGGGCTTCCCTCATGGTCAACAACTCCCTTCAGAGCGGGTCGAGATCAATCGCCGGCCGAGATCAATCGCCGGCCGGTGTGGCTCCATGGCCTGGACGTGGCCGAGGCGGGGCCGCCGGAGCGAGTTCGCTCGCTAACCGGTGGCCCCGCCTCAAGGTGTGCGGGATCAGCCCTTGTGGGCGACCGGGCGCTTCGGGGTGTGCTTCTTCGGCGCGGGCTTCTTGGGCGCCGGGGCGGGCTTGCGGTGCTTCTTGACGGGGACGATCTTGTGGAAGCTCATGACGGGGTCCCTCCCGGTAAGTGCCGCTGTGCTGCGGCGAGTTGTGGAGTAGTGCGAGTACTGCACGTACTGCGAGTGCTGTGAGTCCTGCGGGTGGTGCTGCGGGTGCTGCGGGTCTTCTACGGCCGACCTGGCGGCTTACTTGTGACCGACCGGACGACGCTTCGGGGCCGGAGCCGCCTTCTTCGGGGCCTTCTTGGGCGCCGGGGCGGGCTTGTGGTGCTTCTTGACCGGGGCGATCTTGTGGAAGCTCATGGTGGGTTCCCTCCCTGGGAGTGCCGCTCTGTCGCGGCTTGCTGTGGGGTACTGCGGGTCTGCTGCGGGTGACCGAGCCGCTTACTTGTGGCCGACCGGGCGACGCTTGGGGGCGTGCGCGGGCTTCTTCGGCGCGGGCTTCTTCGGGGCCGGGGCCGGCTTGCGGGTCTTCTTCACCGGGGCGATCTTGTGGAAGCTCATGTCTGTGTCCCTCTCTGTCACGGCTGCTGCCGGCTCTGCTGCGGTTCTGCAACAGTCCTTCTACCGATCTGCTGCAATTGCCTTTGAATTACGCCTGTAAATTCTTTGTCAGCCCTTGTGGGCGACCGGGCGACGCTTCGGGGCGTGCGCGGGCTTCTTCGGCGCGGGCTTCTTGGGGGCCGGGGCGGGCTTGCGGGTCTGCTTGATGGGGTGAATCTTGTTGAAGCTCATGATTAATTTCCCTCCCTGGGAATTCTTATCTGCGGCTTACTGCGGGCTTATCGCGGCTGGTCAGGCGGCTTACTTGTGGCCGACCGGACGACGCTTCGGGGCCGGAGCGGCCTTCTTCGGGGCCTTCTTGGGCGCCGGGGCGGGCTTGCGGGTCTTCTTCACCGGGGCGATCTTGTGGAAACTCATCGCGCTCTCCTTCGTCTTCTGTCGTTTGCGCTGTTCGCTTTCGACATGGAAAACACTACTGGACTTCTGACGCAGGAAAAGCGATTTTCGCTTAGACCTTCCTGAGCAATCCCTGTGGAAGACTCTTATGGAATTCGCGGAACTGAACCCGGTCTTACACAGAATTTAAAACGGGAAAACGGAAGGGGCCCGGCGCCGACCTGCGGCACCGGGCCCCCGAGGGGTCAGGCTCCTACTGCACGATCGTGATCCGGTTCGCCGCCGGGGGCACCAGCGGGCCGGTGGCCGACGAGTTCGCCGTCAGGTAGTCCGCCAGCGCGGTCAGGTCGTCCGTGCCGACCAGGTCGCCGGTGCCCTGCCCCAGCGTCGTGAAGCCGTCACCGCCGCCCGCGAGGAAGCTGTTCGTCGCGACGCGGTACGTGGCCGCCGGGTCGATGGCGGAACCGTTGAGCTTGATCGAGTCCGTGACCACCCGGTCCGCGCCCGTCTTCGTCAGGTCCAGCGTGTACGTCAGCCCGGACGACACCTGGAGCACCTTCGGCGCCGCCGTGTTCGTGCCGCTCACCTGCTCCTTGAGCGCCTGGATCACCTGCGCGCCGGTGAAGTCCTGGAGGTTCACCGTGTTCGCGAACGGCTGCACCGTGAAGCCCTCGGCGTACGTCACCACGCCGTCGCCCTCACTCCCCTTGGCCGCGTAGGTCAGCCCCGCCCGCACCCCGCCCGGGTTCATCAGCGCGAGGTCGGTCTCCGGGTCCAGCTTCTTGCCGTACGCGAGTTGGGCGTCCGCGATGAGGTCGCCCATCGGGGACTCGGTGCCTGTGCTGTTGACGTCACCGGCGATGTAGCCGATCGCGCGGTTGCCGATGGGGGCCGCGAGGGTGTTCCACTTGCCGATCAGCGAGGTCAGGTCGGCGGCCTTGGGCACGGTCCGGGTGACCACGTGGTTCGCCGACTTGACCGCCGTACGCGCGATGTCGCCCGTCTTACGGTCGTACGTCAGCGTGGTGTCCGTGTAGAGACGGCCGAAGGAGGCCGCCGAAGTGACCATGCGGGGCTTGCCACTTGGGTCGTTGATCGTGCAGACGTACGCGTTGTGGGTGTGGCCGGTGACGAGGGCGTCGACCGCCGGGGTGACGTTCTTCGCGATGTCGACGATCGGGCCGGAGATGCCGGAGCCGCCGCCGGACGCGTCGCAGTCGTAGTTGTAGGACGCGGAGGCCGGGAAGCCGCCCTCGTGGATCAGCGCGACGATCGACTGCACGCCCTGCTTCTGAAGCTCCTTGGCGTACTTGTTGATCGTCTCGACCTCGTCCTTGAACTTCAGGCCCTTGACGCCGTCCGCGGAGACGATGCCCGGGGTGCCCTCCAGGGTGACGCCGATGAAGCCGACCTTGACGCCGTTCTTCTTCCACACCCAATAGGGCTTCAGGATCGGCTTGTTGGTCTTCTCGCCGAGGACGTTGGCCGCGAGGTAGGGGAAGTCGGCGCCCTGGAACTTCTTGTCCGTGTAGCAGCCCTCGGTGGGGTGGCAGCCGCCGTTCTGAAGGCGGGCCAGCTCCGTGGCGCCCTCGTCGAACTCGTGGTTGCCGACCGAAGTGACGTCCAGATCAAGCTTGTTGAGGGCCTCGATCGTCGGCTCGTCGTGGAACAGGCCCGAGATCAGCGGGGAGGCGCCGACCATGTCGCCGCCGGCCGCGGTGATCGAGTACGGGTTGTTCTTGCGGGCGTCGCGCAGATGCGTCGCGAGGTACTCGACACCGCCCGCGTCGATCGTCTTCGTCGTGCCGTCCGCCTGGAGCTCGGTGACCCGGCCGGAGGAACCGGACGGCGGCTCCAGGTTGCCGTGCAGGTCGTTGAAGGAGAGGAGCTGTACGTCCTGGTAGCGGCTGGGCTTGGAGCCGTGACCGCTGGAGTCGCCGTGCGCGTCGGCGGGCAGGGCGGCGGCCAGCGCACCCGCCGTGGCCAGGCTCACGGTGGCGGCGAGGAGTGCGGCGGTACGGCGTCTGCGCGGGCGGTCGGGCTGGGTTGTGGCTGGCATGAGCCCCCCTGTGTGTCGGCTGAGAAGGTCACCACGTTCCGGCGCAGCCTAGGGTCAACGCGCGTAGCGTGACAGGGGGTTCTTGGTTACATCCTGGTTTCTTCTTTGCCGCCACTTTGCGGGGGGATCGGCTTACCCTCATACCCATGACCAGCGACGACACCGTACGGCCCGCCCCCGGCTCCCGATCCATCGAGACCTACGCCGCGCTCTCCCCGGACCAGGGCGAGACGGTCCTCGCGCTGATCGCCGAGGCCTCAAGGACCGACGGGCAGCAGGCGGTGTCCGAGCAGGGGCGGTTGCGGATCCGGGGCGGCGAGCGGGACGGGGTCGTGCATCTGCTGCTGACCCTGGGCGACGAACTCGTGGGCTACGCGCAGCTGGAGGACACCGACCCGGTGGAGGCGCCGGCCGCCGAACTCGTCGTCCATCCCTCGCACCGGGGGCACGGGCACGGGCGGGCGCTCGGCGCTGCGCTGCTGGCCGCGTCGGGGAAGCGGTTGCGGGTGTGGGCGCACGGGGGGCACTCCGCGGCGCGTCATCTCGCGCAGGTTCTCGGGCTCACGATGTTCCGTGAACTCCGGCAGCTGCGGCGGCCGTTGACCGACCTGGAGCTGCCTGAGCCGGCGCTTGCGGAGGGGGTGACCGTACGGACCTTCGTGCCCGGCGTCGACGACGCGGCGTGGCTCGCGGTCAACGCGGCGGCCTTCGCCCATCACCCGGAACAGGGTTCCCTCACCCAGCGCGACCTGGACGACCGTAAGTCCGAGGCGTGGTTCGACCCCGAGGGGTTCTTCCTGGCGGAACGGGGCGGCGAGCTGGTGGGCTTCCACTGGACCAAGGTCCACGCGGAGGAGGGACTGGGTGAGGTGTACGTGGTGGCTCTGGGCGGGAAAGGGGACCGTGGGGGGCGACGGCGACCGCGCCACAGCCATCGGAGCAGCGGCCACCGCAGAAGCGGACCTGGTGTCGGTGACCGGCACCGGCCAGCTTCAACTGTCTTTCAG
>NZ_JBLTJC010000197.1:0-18999 GCF_048158785.1 Streptomyces colwelliae
CCCCTTTGGAGTCCCCGTGGTCCACCCGTTCCACGACCCTGCGATCTCCGAGCCGACGAGCCCCTCGCGTCGGACGCTCCTCGCGCTGCTCGGCGTGTCGCTCGCCGCAGCGCCTCTGCTGCGCACCCCGCAGGCCTCGGCAGCCCCCTCGGCGGCCGCGGCGATCGGCCTCGACGACCCGGCGAAGAAGGAGATCGCCATGAAGCTGGTGTCGAGCGCGGAGAACTCCTCCCTCGACTGGAAGGCCCAGTACAAGTACATCGAGGACATAGGCGACGGCCGCGGCTACACCGCCGGCATCATCGGTTTCTGCTCCGGCACCGGCGACATGCTCGACCTCGTCCAGCTCTACGCGACCCGCAAGCCCGGCAACGTCCTCGCGAAGTACCTGCCCGCGCTCCGCAACGTCAACGGCACCGACTCGCACTCCGGACTCGACCCGAACTTCCCCAAGGACTGGCGCACGGCGGCCCAGGACACGGTGTTCCAGCAGGCGCAGAACGACGAACGCGACCGCGTGTACTTCAACCCCGCCGTCAGCCAGGGCAAGACCGACGGTCTGCGCGTGCTGGGCCAGTTCACGTACTACGACGCCATCGTCATGCACGGCGACGGCGACGACCCCACCAGCTTCCGCAACATCCGTGCCCGCGCCCTGCGTTCGGCCAAGCCGCCGGCCCAGGGCGGCAACGAGACGACGTACCTCAACGCCTTCCTCGACGCCCGCGTGTGGGCGATGCAGCAGGAGGAGGCCCACAGTGACACCACCCGCGTCGACACCGAGCAGCGCGTCTTCCTCCGCAACGGCAACTTCGACCTCAACACACCGCTGAACTGGAAGGTCTACGGGGACAGCTACACCATCAACTGACCAGTTCTGTCCGCTGGTTGGGAGGCAGCTCGGCGGACAGTTCGGCGCCAGGACCGGAGGGTACGGGTCCTGGCGCCGCTGCCGCTTCCCTCCGGATCAGCCGCCGTCGCGCACCCACCTGAGGTCATGCCTGCCGCGTATCGCCCTATGCGACACAGGACTTGGACACTCCCCCGAGCCTTTCCTAGCGTGGTCGGTGAGCCCGTCGCCAACGGCCGCCGGGTCGACCAGAACCGACCTGGAGGATCTCCACTGTGCGTGTATTCGTCGCGGGCGCGACCGGTTACATCGGCTCCGCCGTCGTGCGCGAGCTTCTCGACGCGGGGCACCAGGTTCTCGGCCTCGCCCGCTCGGGCCCGGCCGCCGACGCGTTGAAGCGCTCCGGCGTCGACGTGCACCGCGGTGACATCGACGACGCCGACAGCCTGCGCGCCGGAGCCGCAGCGGCGGACGGCGTCATCTACGCCGCGAACCAGCACATCTCCGAGACCACCGACCCGGCCGCCCGCGCGAAGGCCGAACTGAACGCGGTGGAGGCGATCGGCACGGAGTTGGATGGCACGGGCAAACCCTTCGTGGTCACTTCGGGTGTCATCGGTCGCACACCGGGCCGTCTGCTCACCGAAGAGACCCCCACCGTCGCCAACCCCGTCACGGCACTGCGGCTCCAGGTCGAGTCGTCCGTCCTCGCCGCGGGCGAGCGCGGAGTGCGTTCGTCCTCGGTACGGCTGGCCCCGACCGTGCACGGCCCGGGGGACGCGCGCGGATTCATCTCGACGCTCGTCGGCATCGCCCGTACGACAGGCGTGTCCGCCTTCGTCGGCGACGGGGCGAACCGGTGGCCGGCCGTGCACCGACGTGACGCGGCGACCCTGTACCGGCTGGCCCTGGAATCCGCCCCAGCCGGTACGCCACTGCACGCGGTCGCCGAGGAGGGGGTGCCGTTCCGGGACATCGCGCGGGCCATCGGCCGGCGGTTGGAGGTCCCCGCCGTCAGCCTGACCCCAGAGGAGGCGAGCCGGCACTTCACCGGTTTCCTCGCTCCCCTGGTCGCGCTCGACAACCCGGCGTCGAGCGCCCTGACGCGGCAGCGCACCGGATGGCGGCCGACGCACCCCGCACTGGTCCCGGACATCGAAGAGGGCCACTACTTCGGGTAGTTCAGCTGTCTCGGGAGGGTTCAGCTGCCTCGGGGGGTTCAGTTCAGGACACCGATCCGGTCCGGGGTGAGGTGCGGGCCCGGTCGAAGGTCCTGGTGTGCCTCGGCGGCCAGCAGCGCACGGGCCTCGACCCGGCTGGCCCGGACCCGTTGTCCGGCATCGCCGTGCGGAGCGTCCGCCGTGGCCGCGAGGGTCGCCGCCAGCTTGGCCCGGCCCTGGCTCAGCCGACTGCGCACGGTGCCGACCGGAACCCCGCAGACCTCCGCGATCCGTTCGTACGAGGTGACCCCGGTGGCGAAGTACCGCAGCACCAACGGCATGCGCAGCGCCGGGGAGAGCGTCCCCAGCGCCTCCCAGACCCAGTCGCGCAGCGTGTTCCGCTCAAGCCACTGCTCCGGGCCCAAGTGCGTCGACAGCAGCGGCAGATCACACACAGGCCGGACCACGACCGCCTCCCGCAGCACCCGCCGGCCCGCGTTGCGCACGATCATCCGCAGCCACGCGCCCACCGCGTCCGGATCACGCACGTCCCCGATGCGCAGCAGCGCCGTCAGCGCCGCGTCCTGCATCACGTCGTCGGCATCCGCACCCGGCCCCAGAATGCTCACCGCCACGGCACGCATCCCCGCCCGGTGACGCTCCAACAGCAGCCCCAGCGCGGCGACTTCACCCGACTGGGCCGCACGCGTCAGCGACGCGTCCTCCGTGTGTGCCGCCCCCGCGACGTCCCCCATGATGGATCCCTTCCGGCACCTTGCTACGGCTGTTGAGGGCACCCTGGCGAGAGCCGTCCTCCGGACAACCCGAGCGTTCGGGCCCGGAGGACGGCTCACCGTTCACGGAGTCGGCAGGGTGCGGTGTGTCAGGCGTCCGCCAGCCAGTTGCCGTGGAAGCCGGCGGGTACGCGTCGGGGCAGATGGATGGTGGCCACCGGCTCCTGAGTGAGGTTGTCCGCGTCGAGGATGACCAGGTCGCTGCGGTCGGTCGCGGCGTCGTAGACGTAGGTCATGAGCCAGCCGGGGCCGCCCGCCTGATCGTCGGCGGGGGCGAAGGCCGCCTCGCCCGGGAAGCGTCCGGGGGCGAAGTAGTGGCTGGCGACGCTCGACTTGCGGAGGTCGTACCGGTGGATCGCGGCACGTGACTCGTCCGGGTCGTACTGCGGGAGTTCCGGAACGGGTGCCGCGGTCGCGTGGCCGAAGTCAGCGGGCAGGCCCGCGAGTCGGTCGTCGATGCGGGGGAACTCCCCCGGGTGGTCGTCCAGTTGCTCCTCGCTGATCGTGCCGGTGGTGAGATCGATGGTCCATCGCCACAGGTGCGCCGCCGTCGCCACGGTGACGCCGTCGCGCAGGGACGGGTACCGCATGCCCAGCAGGACGAGGCTTCGACCCTCGTTCTCCTCATAGGAGTTGAGGGTGTGGAAGACATAACAGGGGTCGATGTCGAACCAGCGGATGTCGCCGTGCGGGTCGTCCCTGCGCAGTACGCCGAGCCTGGCTCCATAGGTGTCGGACCAGACGTACGGCATGCCTCCGGCCGGATCCATGGCCCGCTCGATGCTGAACACGGCGGGCAGGTCCATGAAGACGACATGGTTCCTGGTGAGGTAGAAGTCGTGCATCATCGTGTGCGCCGGCACGTCGATCGGCCGGCTGACGGTCAACTCACCGCTGGCGTCCGCACGGTGGTAGGTGAGGTAGGGCGCCGAGAGCCCTCCGTACCCGTAGAAGTGCAACTCGCCGGTGACCGGGCAGGTCTTGGGGTGGGCGGTCATCGGGGTGCGCAGGCGGCCGCCGAAGTCGTAGGGGCCGACGGTGTCGAGTTCGCGGCCCGGCTCGCAGCTCAACTCCTGCGGGAAGGACGTCTCGACGAGGGCGAGGGTGCGGCCCGCGTGCCGTACGACGTGGGTGTTGGCGACGCCCGCGGCGAGGTTCATCTCGCCGTCGCGGCCGTAGACCTGGGCGCCGGTCGCGAGGGTGGGGGTGCGGACCCAGCGGTTGCGGTACGAGGTGGCCTTGCCGCCGTCGAGGCGGACGCCGTGCACCATCCCGTCGCCGGTGAACCAGTGGGCCGAGGCGGCCTCGTGCGGATTGGGGCCGTTGCGCAGGTACCAGCCGGTGAGCTCCGGCGGGACGGCTCCGGTCACCTCGAGTTCGGTGACGGTGATCTCGTCGGGGACCGGGGCGAAGTTGCCCGCCAGGTGCGGAGGCGGTGGGGTCTTGTCCGTACTCATGGGGAAGTCCTTGGGTTAGCTGGTCAGGCTTGCGCTGCTTGCATGGCGGCTTCGAGGCGGGCCTGGACACGCTTGGGGTAGACCGAGGTGAAGACCGCGGGGGCGACCAGGCCGACGACGTGCGCGGTGATGCCGACCCAGGCGGGGGCGTCGGTCGCGTTACTGATGGCCAGGACGACGGCGATGAACGTGAACCCGGATCCCCAGGCTGCCGTGATGTGGTTGTTGACGGCGAGGAAACCCGGGGTGTCCCAGTACTCCTCGGGCGCCTGCCGACGGGCGATCCCGAGCGTGAACGGGCTGCGGAGGGCCATGCTGCCCCAGGCCGTACCGGCGAGCCAGACGAACGAGATGACGTCGCTGTGGTCCTGGATCGACGAGTCGGGTGAGCTGAAGGCGACCGCCCCGATGATGACGAAGTAGATGATGGTGCTGATCTCCAGCACCAGCGCGTCCATCGCCACTCCCCTGCGCCGGTCCTGGAGAAGCAGCAGGACCCCGACGACGACGCCGGCCACCGCGCCCCAGCGCCAGTCGACGGCGGAGACGAAGCCTGCCGCGATCCATGGGTAGAACCCACGCATATACGCCATGATGCCCACGTTTTACTTCCTCACAACTCGATATTCCAACTTTGACAGGTGGAAGCTAGATGCTCCGCAATCAACATGTCAAGAATGGAATATTGAACGAAAGTCCGCCGCGTCACCGCCCCCACGCACCCGGACAGGCCCCACCTGCGCAAACCCCCGGAGCCGCGCTCGACCTCCACGCGACCCCCCTCGCGGGCACACAGGATCCGCATGGGTAGTTTTCGACCTGTCAATATTGGAGTGACAGGCGTTAGGGTTGTCGGCATGAGCCTTCGCAACGCCCTCTTGGGACTCCTCGTCTTCCGCCCCGGCAGCGGCTACGACCTGCTGAAAATGTTCGACACCTCGCTCGGATACGTCTGGCCCGCCAAGCAGAGCCAGATCTACGGCGAGCTGACCAAGCTGGACGCGACAGGTCTGATCAAGGTCACGGAGGAGGGTCCTCGGGGACGCAAGCAGTACTCACTCACCCCCGAGGGGCACGCGGAGACCCTGCGCTGGCTCTCCGAGACCCGGGAGAGCCGGCCGCTGCGCAACCCGATGCTCCTTCAGACCTTCTTCCTGGGACTCCTGCCGCGCGAGGAAGCGGTACAGCGACTCCTGGACCACGCGGAGGCCTCGGCCAAGGAGCACGACGCCCTGGTCACCCTCCGGGACACGGAGGAGTGGGACAAGGACATGCTCACCGTGTGCGGCCGACTGGTCCTCGAACACGGCATCCGGCAGCGGGTGTTGGAGCAGGAGTGGGCCCATTGGGCCGCGGAACAGCTGCGCACCGGAGACATCGCGGGCCTCACCGAAGAGACGGCCACGCCGGACGCGGACGAACCGAGCGCCGACGACGCCGTAGACCAGGCGCACTCCGGGCGATGAGGCGACCGGGGCTTTTCCTCGTGGCTCAAGTACACCCGTCGACCACGGCCTGACGGACCCTTTCCAGGTCGACGTCGGGGTCGGGGTCGGGGTCGGCCGGGACCGGTTGCCGGCCTGGGCCAGCAGGACGGTAAGGGCGAAGAAATGGTCGCCGGCCAACCACGGGTCGCCCGCGCCCAGGAGCCCGGCGCCGGCGAAGTGGGCCAGGCGTTCCACGAACACTTCCTCCACCACCACCGGCGCGATGTCGTCGCGATCCGCGCACCTCCCGGCGGTGCTCGTCGAGCGCGCGGTGCAGCTACGCCGCGAAACGACACAGCCTGACGTTCGCCGAACGCCTCGTCGGCGTCATGCAACGCGCAGGATTCAACGGGGTCTTCGCGCTCTGGGCCACGTCCACCGTCTTCCGCCACGCCCTCGGGTAAGCCCTGGAACAACAGGGCCTGACCGACAACGCCCGCGACAGACTCACGTTCCCCGGCGCGCGCCAGACGTACCCGCAACTGTTCTCCACTCCCGTCGAGGAGATCCTCAACTTCGACGACCGCTTCGAGTTCGGACTCGGGCTCGTTCTCGGCGGCCTCCGCGGGCAGCTTCCCCGTAGGCCCGCCCACCCTCGCTTCGAGGACCACCAGCCTCGTTACGGAGAATATATCTCCACTTTCTTCGGCCCGGGAAGCCCTACGACGCGGCCCTGCCGGACGATCACCCGTAGCCCGCCGGGCCACTACGGGCGGCACGGCGGTCACCCCTTCCCACCAGGCATGATGCCCGCGATCCGCGCGCCGAAGGCGTGCCAGTGAAGCCACCTCCACCCCGCGACCAGCCCGTCGGCGGCGATCTCCACGACGCGATCGAGGGCGTTTTCCACTTCGGTTCGATCCCTTGACAGCCCCAACCGGCCGTTCCCAAACTACCGACCATTCGGTAGACGGCACGGGCCGAGCGCCCCCGCTGTCGACATTCCAGAAGGGTTGATCACCATGCCCGAAGTGTCGCTCCACGATGCCCAGAGCCCGCCGGTCCAGACAGTCACCACCTCCCACATCGGTCACGCGACAGCCGTGGGGGCGGCCGGATTCGCGTGGTGCTCGCTCATCCTGGGCCTGCACACCGCCGGAATCATCGACGCGGCCGACGGCACGATCGTGCTGGCGGGCACCTTCTTCTACGGCGGCCTCGTCCAACTCGTCGCGGGCTTCTTCGCGTTGGCGTCCGGCGCGACGTTCGCGGCGGCGTTCCTGACGGCGTACGGGGCGTTCTGGCTCGGCTACACCGTCATCGAGTTCTGGGCGGCACCCCACATCGCGGGAGCGGCGGCGGCCGCGGCGAAGGCCGGCGGAGCGTCGGCGGAGGCCTCGGCGGCCGCGGGCGGACACGCGGTGATGCAGTCGCTGGGGCTGTTCCTCATCGCCTGGCTGGTCGTCACGCTGGTCTTCGCCGTCGCCAGTCTGGGCACGAACGCGGTGATCGTGAGCGCGTTCGCCCTGCTGACGCTGACGATCGTGCTGCTGGTGACCGCCTATCTGGGCGCTTCGAGCGCGGGTGTCCCGAGCGATTCGGTGCTCCACACCGCCGGCTACGTCGAGATCGTGCTGGCCGCCGTCGCCTTCTATCTCGTCCTGGCCGAGCTGACCAACGACATCCGCGGCCGCGACGTGTTCCCGCTCTTCGCCCTGAACCGCGACCGGCAGGCCGTCCCTCAGACGGCATGACCCGGTCGGCGTGAGCGTGACCCAGTCGGCATGACGACGCCCCCCGCCCGTCTCAAGGAGCCGCATGAAGAAGCCAAAGACAAAAGACCGGATCAAGCTGCCCCACAGAGTCTCCGTACTGAGCGGCACCTCCGCGGTGCTCCTACTGGTGGCCGCAGGCCAGACGACAGCCACCGCGCTCCCCGCACACGCGACCAACTGGCAGCCGCCCGCGGCCAGTTACGCGGCGAGCGCGCCCGTGCACACCACCGTCACCATGGACGACGGGGTGAAGATCGCCGTCGAGGTGGTCTATCCGACCGACCCGAGCACCGGCGAACGCGCGTCGGGCCCGTTCCCCGTGCTGCTGACCCAGAATCCCTACGGCGCACAGCGCTCCGAACCCACGGACACCGGGACCTACTTCGTGCAGCGGGGCTACATCTACGTGGCCTCCGCGGTGCGCGGCACCGGTGACTCCGGCGGGCAGGTCGACTGGTTCGGGGACCGGCAGGGCAAGGACGGGGCCGACCTCGTGGACTGGGCGGCCCACTCGCTGTCGGGGTCCAACGGCAAGGTGGGACTTGACGGTTGCTCCTACCTCGGGGTCGACCAGTGGTTCACCGCCGCGGCCGTGGGCAAGAACTCCGCGCTGAAGGCCATCACCCCGTTCTGCACCGACTCGGACTTCTACAACGACCTCACGGGCAACGGCGGTATCCCCACCCCCTTCGTGGCCGGCATCGCCCAGGCCGAACCGCGCGGCCCCGAGGACGACCCCGCCACCGACCCGCAGTCCGTGACCATCGCCCAGCAGGCCTCCGGCGGTTCACGCTCGTACAACGACGCCTACTGGCAGTCCCTGAACGTCCAGAAGAAGCTCATCCCGAAGATCGTGGGCAACAGCGTTCCGGCACTGACCGAGGCCGGCTGGGACGACCTCTTCCCCGGCGGCAACCTCGGGGCCTACGTGTCCGCCCAAAACGCCTACTACCACCGGCCGTTGACCGATCCGATCTCGTCGGACGACCCCGTCACCGGCCGGTACCAGGCGATCGTCGGACCCTGGACCCACGGCGAGCACGTCAACGAGGCGACCCTGCAAAGCATCCGCCTGGAGTGGTTCGACACCTGGCTCAAGAACGCGCCCACCGGGATGGCAGACACCTCAACTCCCCTGCATCTGTTCGAGAACGGCGCGAACACCTGGGTCGACAGCGCCGCCTGGTCCCTGTCCTCCGACGCCCGGACCTACTACCTCGGCAACGGCTCGCTCACCCCCGGCAAACCGACGGACGAGGGCAGCGACACGCTCTCCTGGAGCGCGGCGAGCGCGGCCAACACGCTGACGTACACCACCGCCCCGCTCACCAAGGCGGCCCTGCTCAACGGCCCGACGGACGTCACCCTCTACGCCAAGTCGACGACACCGGAGACCGAACTGTCGGCCAAGCTGAGCATCGTCGCGCCCGACGGGACGGTGACCAAGCAGGCCGACGGGATCCTCCTGGGCAGCCAGCGCGCCCTGGACACCCAGGAGAGCTGGTACGGCGGCAACGGCACCCTGATCAAACCCGCTCACCCCTTCACCGAGGCGTCACAGCGCCCGGTGACACCCGGCCAGACCACCCGCTACGACATCTCCCTGCTGTCCAACTTCACCAGGATTCCCGCCGGTTACCGGATCCGGATCAGCGTCAACAGTCAGCCGCCGGCGGACTTCCACTTCCCCGTCGCCCCGACCCCGCAGGAACTGGCGAACCTGGCCGGCGGCGTCTACACCGTCGAACGCTCCCCGCAGGCGGCGTCCTTCGTCAACCTGCCTCTCACGACGCCGGGTTCGGCCACTCCCAGCGACACCGACTGGGGACCGTCCTCCTGAGACACGGGTGGCAGGTCTGCGCATAAGCAGGCCTGCTACTCCTGTGTGGAGGCGGGCCTGACCAGACCCATCACCTGTTCCACCGTCTCGTTGCTCAGACTCGGTGTCGTCAGCGGAAGGTTGTCGGGACGCTGCCGGATGCCGTTCAGGATGATCTCGAAGTAGCGGCGCCAGACCTCGGGCCGCTTGCCCTGGGTGAACTGGCTGGCGGCACTGAGCATTTGCACCACGACGGGGATGTCGGAGGGAGTGATCTCCGCACGCAGATCCCCGCTCTCCTGCGCCCGCTTGATCAGGGCCTCCAGGAAGGGGAGCATCCCGCCCCGCATCGTCTCGATGGGCTCGGAACTGTGGCTCCCCAGCATGATCACTTCTTGCAGTCCACGGTTCTCGGCGAGATCGGCGCCCATCTCCATCAGGAAGTCCGCGAACCCTTCCCAGGGATCGGGGTGAGCGAGCGCCCGCTCCGCGGATGCCTGCCGTATCCCGAGATCCTGCTCGAACAGGGCCCGCACAAGCGTCTCTTTGTCGGGGAAGCGCCGGTACACGGTCCCGACCCCGACCCCCGCGTGCCGGGCCACGTCGTCGAGCGTGACCCTCAGCCCGTGCTGGCCGAAGACCTCCCGCGCGGCACGCAGGATCTTCTCCCGGTTGAGGGCGGCGTCGCGCCTCAGCGGGCGGTCGCCCTCCATCGGAGCATCAACCCCGGAACCCTCAGCCATAACCTCATGTTAACCCTGTTGATCACAGGCCGGATCGGCCACCGCACACCCTTCTCCAGGGCACCCGGCAGAAAACGTTGCAACCACCATCGGGGTACACTGACGCCGCCCATGAGAACCGCGTCGTGCCTGGTCGCACGGCTGTCACAGCGAGGGGGGTGGACGCCGTCCAGGTTCGCCCCGCCCGTATCCAGGATGTCGCGGCCGCCGCAGGCGTCTCGGTGTCCACGGTGTCGAATGTCCTGAACCGGCCCGAGCGTGTCAACGCCCGCACCGCCGAGCGGGTCCGTGACGCGGTCGCCGCGCTCGACTATGTACCGCACCCGGGAGCCGCCGGCCTGCGCACCGGGCACTCGTCCTCGATCGGCCTGGTCCTGCCCGACGTGGCCAACTCCTTCTACTCGCGCATCGCACGCGGTGCCGCGGACGCGGCCTACGACCACGGCTACTCCCTCGTACTCTGCGACAGCGGTGACGCCCCCGAGCGGGAGCAGGGCTACTTCACGATGCTGATCGAGCAGCGGGCCGTAGGAGCGGTGGTCGTCCCGCTCGGCGCCGATCCCACCCGCCTCACCCGGCTGCGCGAGCGCGGCATCCCGCTGGTCCTAGCGGACCGTGCGCTGTCGGCCCAGGACGGCTGTTCCGTCTCCGTCGACGACATCGCCGGCGGCCGGGTCGCCGTGCAGCACCTCCTGGACTGCGGGGCACGCGACATCCTCGTCGTGAACGGCGAGCGCGGGATCGTGCAGTGCGCCGAGCGCTACCAGGGCGCCCGCCAGGCCGTACGCACCCGCCGCGAGGCACGGGTCCGCCAGGTCGTCGCCGACGAGATGACGGTGGCCTACGGCCTGGAGATCGCCCGCGCTCTCGACGAACTGCCCGACGGTGTCTTCTGCACCAACGACTTCCTCGCCGCCGGGCTGTGCCGAGGACTGGGCGAACGGGGGGTGCGCATACCCGAGGAGGTTCAGGTGGTCGGCTACGGCGATCTCGACATCGCGAGCTTCGTGGGTACGACCCTGACGACGGTCCGGCAACCCGTCGAGGAACTCGGCAGGGCGGCCGTGGGCATGCTGCTCGACGAGGTGGAGGCCCGCGCCGAACACGCCCACGAGACACGGGTGTTCGCGCCCGACCTCGTCCTGCGGGACTCCACCCGCCCCCTGTCAGTCCCGCATCCGTAGCGTCACCGGCCCCAGCAGTCCCGACGAGAGCTGCGACGGGAAGGCCCAGGCGGTGGGGGTGGCCTCGGCGAGATAGGGGGCCAAGGTGTTGTTGACGGTCACGTCCAGCCGGACCAACCGCCCTGCGGCGCCCGGGAGTTCGAACCGGTACGGAGCGCAGAACGCCTCCCCGACACACTCCCCGTCGAGGACGACGGACACGCTGCCGCGCACCCGCCCCAGGTCCAGCACCGGGTCCGGCCCGGCCGGCACCTGCACTTCCCGCGAGTACGTCACACCACCGCTCCAGCCACCCAGCCCCAACAACCGCCAGTCCCCCAACGGCAGTTGCGCCGGTACGGTACGGACGCGCGCCGGTCCGCGCCAGGCCGAGCCGCCCCGCAGCACTGCCGTGGGTGCGGTGACGACCTCGACCTCCGTGGGCTTGGGCAGCGGCTGCTCCAGTGTCAGGAACCGGCCGTCGAGCCACACCTCGGCGCCGTCGCCGACCCGCACCGTCGCGGGCAACTCCAGTGGCAGTTCCAGCGATTCGGTACCCGGCGGCACGGTGAAGCGGAAACGCTGGGCGCGCTCGTGGACGGTGTCCGTGGAACGCAGCGGCAGTACGGTAGCGCCGAGTACCGGTGCGCCGGTGAGCCACTCGGTGTCCGGCAACGGGTGCGGTCGTACGGCCGCGTAGCAGTGCTGCAACTCCCCCCACCGGCCCTCGTGTTCGACGGTACGGCCACGCCACTCCCCTGTCTCGGCCTCCCAACCGGCGCCGCTCACCAGGGAGTTCACGGCGGACTCCGCGCGTGCCACGCAGTCGACGAACACGGCTTCGCGCGGATGGACGGCGTCGGCCACCACGTCCAGCACGTGTTCGCCTTCGCCGAGGGCGAGTTGGTGCCGGAAGAACATCGGCACCGCACCCCAGTCGGACTCGTAGTACTCCACCTTCTCCTGACGCGCGACGACCTCCCCGTCGAGCAGCACGGTCACGCCGACTGCCGCGCCCACGACGAGTACCGCCCGGCCAGGGCCGTGCAGCCGCCCCCGACAGGTCACGCCACCGGACGGTCGTACGTCCGCGGGCAGGCACATGAACTGCGGGCGCGGCCCGAAGGTGTCCGGGCGGGTCAGGCAGAAGTAACTGCCCAACGGGGTGCCCGCCTCGCCGGAGATCAGCATCGGCCTGTCCTGGGCCTCCCCCAGCTCGTACTCGAGGACGTTGCGGGTCCGGCCGATCTCCACCCGGGCGGTGGCGAGATACCCGGTGCCGGTGTCCAGGCGCTCGCCGTTCCACCACATCCGCTTGGTGGCCGCGGCGCCGATGTGCAGATCGGCGGGGCCACGGTGGTCCGTCTCCACGATCGAGCGGACCCGGGCGACCGTTCCGGGCCCGGGCACGGGGACACGTACGAACTCCTCTGTCACCAGGCCCTTGTTGCCGAGCAGGCCGTCCGGGTCCGGGATGCCGCGGCTCGACGAGTACAGCGAACAGCGCCACCCCGAGTCCGGGGAGAAGAGGGGCAGTTCTCCGGCGAGAACACGTTCGACGTCCGGCCCGTCCAGCGGATCGGGGGCCTGTGCGGACGGCACCGGCGGGAGGACGCGGACCCGGTTGCCGTAGGTCGCCCGCGTCTGTTCCCCGCTCGCGTCGGGATCGTCCACCTCCGCCCAATTCATCGTCCAGATCTGCGGTTCGGCGACGGACGAGCCAGGAGGGAGTGCCAGGTCGCCCCACGTGTTGTCCATGGTGGGGACCAGGCGGCCCTCCCAGCCGGTCGAGAGGTCGATCGTCCGTTCCGGCGTGGGTGAGGGTGCGGCCTGCCGGTGTGTCTGCGAGGCGCCTTCGCGCCATACGACGAGGGCGGCAGGGGCGCCGGCTAGTGGCACCTCGATGGTCGAACGGCCGTCGGAGACGGTGACTTGGGCCGGGTGGCGGGTGCCTGTCGCCGGGTTCCAGATCTCGGCCTCGGTGACCGTGGCGTGCACAGTCACGGTCGAGTGGCGGGCGTAACGTGCTGGGTCCGCCTCGTGGTTGGCGTCTCCGGGCAGCGTGCGGGCGTCGGGGAAGGCGCCTGTCACCAGGGCGACAGCCTCAACTCCCCTTCTCCTGACGAGCAGTGGCACCTCACCGGTCGCGTGACCGGCGAGGTCGGCCACCGCCGCCGCTCCGGCCTCGGCGTCGCTCGCCCGCTCCAGGCACGGGTGCTTCAGCAGCGCCGCGACGACGGAGTCGTCACCGGCCTGACCGGCCGCCGTCCCAGGCGGGCGGCCTACGACCACCACCCGCCCGCCCGCGTCGAGGAGTTGGGTGAGTCGGCGTGCCGTCTCCTCCTCCAGGACGCTCGCCGAGGGCAGCAGCACCACGCGGTACGCCAAGTCCGTTACGCGCAGGGCTCCTTCCGTGGTCGTGGCGCGCTGCACGGAGGCGTCGTCGATGATGTCGAAGGCGATGCGGTGGCGGTCCAGTGAACCGACGTGCGGGGCAAGCCAGTTGTTCGTGCCGCACAGGTCCAGATAGTGGCGCTGGGTCTCGTCGACGTCGGCGTACTCGTCGCCCAGGCGGCCGTCGCCGAAGTGTTTGACGGGGGCGTCCAGCGGGATGAGGGACTGCATGGTGGCGGTGGGGTGCAGGACCGCCACATCTGTGCTGTAGGTGCCCCAGGACATGATCGAGCAGATCCGGGCGACGGCACGGGAGAACGCCGGGTACTGCTGCCAGTAGGGCTGGCGCCAGTCGGTGGACGGCGGCGCCCACTCGAACCAGCCGCCCGCCGTGCCGAAGTAACTGGCGTGCGGGTTGTACAGGTTGGCGCCGCTGCGCAGGAACGGCAGGAGCCAGTCGTAGGTGTCCGCCAGGGTGCCGCCCCAGCCGGAGGAGTGGAACGCCTCGATCCAGACGCACTCGTGGCCGTAGAGGTGGGCCATGGAGGAGTGGACCTTGGAGTCGCCGTGGTGGTCGCTGCCGGCGGCGCCGTACCAGCGGTGGGTGCGGAAGTAGTCGGTGTAGATCTGCGTCGACTGGGCCGGGAAGCCCGCCCGCGCAGGGTGGCTCTGGTCGGCCCCGACGAGCATGCCGCGTTCCTCGTGCCAGGCGGCGAGGGGCTTGAAGAGGGCCTCTTCGGTGAGTTCGGCGCGGACCGCGTAGTAGTCGGCGCGGATCTTCGCCGCGCGGCCGGTCGCCGGGCCGAACAGGGCGGGGAGGTGGTCGAGGAGGTCGTAGCCGCGGCGGGTGCGGAACTCGTCGGGGAAGCGGTGGCTCCAGGAGTTCGTGCCGGGCAGCTCGTCCTGGAAGCTGCCCGCGACGACGTTGCCCAGGTACTCGGGGACGCGGCGGTCGTACTCGTGGTGGACGGCGTCCAGCAGCAGTCCTACGGCGTGCGGGTCCAGGTAGTCGAAGGCCGTGGGGACGGCGACGACGAGCCGTACCTCCGTCCCCTCGGCAGCCGGTACCCGGAGGGTGTCCGAGCCGGGGACCGCGGGCAGGCGGCGGCCCTCCAAGTCGTAGGCGGCCACCAGGGTTTCGGCTCCGCGCAGTGCGATCGTGCCGCCGGTGACGGTGGCCCGCCGGGAGCGCAGGGCGCGGCCGGTGGCTTCCGGGTGGCGGCGGGTGATGCCGCCCTGGACGTTGGCGCCGGAGAAGCCGATCTGGTCGTAGAACCACAGGCGGGTGCCGATGTCCCGGGCGATCCGGCAGGTGTCGGTGAAGCGGTCCCACCACTCCTCGCCGAACCACGGCGGGTCGTCGGTCCGGGCGCCGAAGGCCGGGCCGGCCGGGGCCAGGTTGATGACGACGAGGTTGTGGACGCCGCCGTCCGCGAACCGGCGCAGCTGCCAGTCGAGTTGCTCGCGGGTGACCTTGGCGCCGGACCACCACCACAGCGGCGTGGGGCCGAAGTCCCGGGGCGGGGTGTCGAAGAGCTGCTGGAGCGCGGGCGAGATCACGGTGTTGGTCCTTCCGAGTAAGGCTCGGGCACTCACAAGGATCAAAAAAACGTTTTAGGTCGGCTCAGTCGTCTGTCACCTGCAATGTTGGCACCGGATCCGGGAGGCGGGAAGGAGGCCCGCTCTTCTTCCCACGGATGCGCGCAAGAGGGCTTGTTGGAACGTTTTTTGAACCCTATATTCACTGCGACCCCGGCCCAGAGCCGCGAGGAGCCGCATCATGATCCGATTCTCATCTGCACCGGAACACGCGGAACAACCGCCCATCCCGAAGCACCTGTGGAAGGTCGCGGCCCTCTCGGGCATGGCCTCCTACCTCGACGCCGCGCTCATCGTCAGCATCGCCGTCAACCTGGCGATCTACCGCGACCACTACGACATGGGCGTGTGGATGGCCGGGGCGATCAGCGCGATCGTCACCGGCTGCATCGCCGTCGGCTCCCTCGTCGGAGGACGGCTCGCCGACATGTTCGGGCGCCGCCGTGTCTACAACCTGGACATCCTCTGCTACGCGGTGGGCGCGATCGTCATCACGCTGGCGCCGAACGACATCGTCCTCTTCGTCGGCGTGCTCGTCGCGGGGCTGGCCGCCGGCGCCGACCTGCCGACGTCCCTGGCCGTGGTCTCGGACGCCGCACCCGCCGACGGCCGGGCGCGTCTCGTGTCGTTCACCCAGGTCATGTGGGTGGCGGGCATCGTCGTCGTCATCTTCCTGGGCTACGTCCTGTCGGACACCGGCATGACCGGGGCCCGGTTCATCACCGGCCACCTGGTCGTCGCCGCGCTGGTCACCTACCTGCTCCGCGCCCGGCTGGAGCTGGCCGAGCCGTCCGAGGCGGCACAGCGGGAGGAGGCGGCCGCGCTGGCCGCCCCGCGCGGCATCGAGCTCAAGAACGTGTGGAACCGTGCCGCGCTGCTGCCGATGGTCGCGACCTTCGTCTACTACGTCACCTGGGGCATCGGCGCCAACACCTTCGGCCAGTTCGGCACCTACCTCCTGGTCACGGTCAGCGGCGCCTCGCAGAGCCTGGCCACCGGGATCAACCTGGCCTTCCTGCCGATCGCGCTGGTCCTGACGTTCGTCTTCGTACGCATCGCCGACACCCCGTGGCGCGACCGGCTGTTCTACGTCTTCACCGTCGTGCAGGTCGTGGCCTTCTGTATCGCCTCCCTCACGGCCGGCGCCCTGGCCGGCATGCTCGTCTTCTTCGTGCTGTACCAGATCTCCAACCCCTTTGCCGGGGAGGCCAGTTACAAGGTGTGGTCGCAGCTGACCCTGCCTCCGGACACGCGCGGCACCACCCAGGGCCTCACCTACGCCCTGTCGCGCGGGGTCTTCGCGGGCGTCGCGTTCGTCACGCCCGCGCTGATGGACTACAGCGCGTCGCTCCTGCTGTGGCTGATCACGCTCTGCATGGCGGCGTCGGGGGTCGCGGGCGTGTACGTCATCCATGTCCTCATCCGGCGCTCCCCCGACACCGCCACCGCCCCGGCGCCGGGTCTGGGCGTGGCCCGGACGTGAACCCGCACCGCCCCGCAGAACACACCGGACCCCGGCCGCACCACCGGATCCCGGAAGGAACACCGCCCATGGCAACGACCCAGCCCACGACCGTGACCGAGGAACGCGCCGCCGCCCTAAGCGAGTTGCTTCCCCCGGCGCCCCGCCGCCGCCCCCGGATCGGACTCGTGGCGGGCGGACTCGGCGCCTACTGGCCCCAATTCCCGGACCTTCTGCCGCAGTTGAAGGAGTCGTCCGCGTACGTCGCCGAACGCTTCCAGCGGATGGACGCGGAGGTGACCGACGTCGGCTTCATCTCCGACGCCGTGGAAGGAGCGGCCGCGGCGGAGCAACTGCGGCGCGCGGACTGCGACTTGATCGTCCTGTTCCTGACGACGTACCTGACCTCGTCGATGGTGCTGCCGATCGCCCAGCGCTCGCACACCCCCGTCCTGGTCATCGACCTCCAGCCGTCCGAGCGGATGGACCACGCCTCCTTCGACACGGGCGCCTGGCTCGCCTACTGCGGGCAGTGCCCGGTGCCCGAGGTCGGCAACGTCTTCCGCCGGGCCGGTATCCCCTTCCGGTCGGTGTCGGGCTGGCTGCGCCAGGAGTCGGCCTGGCGGCGCATCGAGCAGTGGATCCGGGCCGCACACGTGCGTGCCGCGCTCCGCCATGCCCGGCACGGCCTGATGGGGCATCTGTATCCCGGCATGCTCGACGTGTCGACCGATCTGACCCTGCTCCCGGCGACGTTCGGCTCACATGTCGAGGTGCTGGAGTTCGACGACCTGCGGCACCGGGTGGAGAAGGTGAGCGAGGCCGAGACCCGTGAGCGCACGGCTCTCGCCCGGCGGATCTTCGCCGTGGACGACAGCGTGGTCGACGAGGACTTCGCGTGGGGGGCGACGGTGTCCGTCGCCCTGGACCGGCTCGTCGAGGACTTCGGCCTCGACACCCTCGCCTACTACCACCGGGGGCTCGACGGCGAACTGCACGAACGGCTCGGCGCCGGCATGATCCTGGGCGCCTCCCTGCTCACCGCCCGGGGCGTACCGGCCGCCGGCGAGTACGAACTCCGTACCAGCCTGGCCCAGTTGGCGACGCAGAGCATCGGTGCCGGAGGTTCCTTCACGGAGATCCAGGCCCTCGACTTCGAGGCCGGCGTGGTGGAGATGGGCCACGACGGCCCCGCCCACCTCGCCGTCAGCGCCCGCGACCCGCTGCTGCGCGGCCTGGGCGTCTACCACGGCAAGCGCGGCTGGGGAGTCAGTGTGGAGTTCGACGTCCAGCACGGTCCCGTCACCCTCCTCGGCCTCGGCCAGGACGCCGACGGCACCCTGTCCTTCGTCACCTCCGAGGGCACCGTCGTCCCCGGACCACACCTCGCGATCGGCAACACCACCAGCCGCGTCGACTTCGGCCGCGACCCCGGCGAGTGGGTCGACGCGTGGAGCGCGACGGGCGTGGGCCACCACTGGTCCCTCGCGCTCGGCCACCACACGGCGGACTTCCGGGCCGCTGCGAGCCTGCTCGGTATCGAACACCGGGAGGTGTGAGCGGGGTCCCGGTGCGTTCGTGCCTCGGCATCGGCTGCTTGCTGTGGCTCAGCATCGGCGGCCCGGGTTGCGGTTGACGCGGACCGGGCTGGTGCTGGAGTCGTTGATCCCGTCGGTGCTGGAGCAGAAGGTGACGACCGACGAGGCGTATCGGGCCTGGCGGTTGTTGGTACGGAAGTTCGGGGTGCCGGCGCCTGGGCCCGGGCCTGTCGGCGGGCGGATGTGGGTGATGCCGGCGCCGCGTGCGTGGGCGTTGATCCCGTCGTGGGAGTGGCATCGGGCCGGGGTCGACGACAAGCGGGCCTCGACGATTCTGCGTGCCGTACGGGTCGCTGCGCGGCTTGAGCAGGCGGGGGCGATGTCCGCGGAGGATGCTCGGGCCCGGTTGGAGGTTGTGCCGGGGGTGGGGGTGTGGACGTCCGCGGAGACCGTGCAGCGGAGTCATGGGGCGGCGGATGCGGTGACCGTGGGGGATCTTCATCTGCCGGGGATCGTGGGGTGGGCGTTGGCCGGGGACCGGGATGCGGATGACTCGGTGATGTTGTCGTTGCTGGAGCCCTATGCGGGGCAGCGGCATCGGGCGGCTCGGTTGATTCTGCTGAGCGGGCGTACGCCGGCTCGGCGGGCGCCGAAGATGCCGCGGGGTGACATCGGGAAGCTGTGAGCTTGCCCGGGGTTTCGCGGTTTCGCTGGGTCCGATCGAGGAGCTGCGCGTCACAGACCGGCACCCTGCACCGCCTGGCCGTACCGGAAGGCGTCCGCCTCGACACGGGCTACACCGACGGCGACGACATCGG
>NZ_JBLTJC010000198.1:0-18924 GCF_048158785.1 Streptomyces colwelliae
GCCAGTAGGCGGGTGGGTGGGGGCATGGGTTCTCCAATTACGCAGAGCAACAGGTGGGGTTACGGGGATGTCCTGGGCAGTCCGTCGAGATAACCGACGGCGGCCTTGAGGTCGATCACGTCGCCGTACTTGGCCTGGATGTCGAAGAGGTTCGCCTCGTGCGGACCCGGCGCGCGGTCGCCGACGCACTCCCTCGGCACCAGCACCGGGAAACCGGACTGCACGGCGTCCACGGCGGTGGCCCGTACACAACCGCTGGTCGTCGCCCCGCAGACCAGGACCGTGTCGCAGCCGAGTCCGGTCAGCAGGGCGGCCAGGGACGTGCCGAAGAACGCGGAAGCGCCCTTCTTGACGATCAGATGGTCCTGCGGTGTGCGAGGCAGGCGCGAGTCGAGCGCAACTTCCTCGCCGCCCTCGACGAGGCTTCGCATGCCCTGTGCCTTCTGTAGCCAGGTGACGGCGTCGCCCGCCGCCTCAGCCGATGTGTAGGCGATCGCGGTGAACACCACCGGTACGCCGGCCGGACGCGCCGCCGCGATCAACTCGCCTGTCGCCGCGACGACTTCGGTGAGGTCGGCCCCTGAGGGGAAGCCCGGTTCGGTGAAGCCGCGCGTCAGGTCGACCACGACGATCGCGGGGCGGCCGCCGCGGCGCACGGGCGCCCCGAACCCGGCCCGCCGGTAGGTGTGTTCCGTCTCCTGGCCGTACTGAGCGTCACTCATGACGTCCTCCGAAGGGTGCGCAACTCCCGTGCCTGGGCGCCGAGTCGGCCGAGCAGCCAGCCCTCCAGGACACCGACGGCGAACGCCCCTGCCACCAGGCCGTACTTGGCGGCTCGCGGGCCCAACAGCATGGCCAGGCCGTCGAGATCGGAGTCCGGTGCCACGGCCGGTCGCGCTGCGGCGGGCGCGATCGGGGGCGCGGACACGGCAGGGGTGGTTCCCGCGGCCCGGTCCTGGTCCAGCAGGCTGCCCAGGTTCCGTGCGAACTGCTGGAGGATCCGGTCCGACACCGTGACGATCGCGCCCTTGCCGAACTGGACGATCTTGCCCCGGATCACCAGGTCCGTCGAGAGCTGGAGCAGCGCTCCCTCGGGCGCCGCGAGGACGTCGAGAGAGACCTCCGCCTCCGCGTCCCCGCTGCCGTGGGTGTCCGTACCGCGCGCGTGCACCCGCAGCCGCCGGCGCTCGGCGTCGATCTCCAGGAAACGGACGGTGCCCGCGTACGAGGCGCTGATGGGACCCACCCGGATCTTCACCCGGCCCCGCCAGGTGTCGCCGTCCTGCCCGTCGAGCGCGGCACCCGGCATGCAGGAGGCGACCCGTTCGACGTCGTTCATCAGGGCGAAGACGTCGTCGGGGGAGGCCTGGATCGGCACGGTGTTGGTGAGCTGCATACGTCAGTGCTCCTTGCCGGCAGGGCTGTCGCAGATGTCGGCGCACGTTCCGCGCCGAGCCGTCGCGCAGGCGTCGATCGCCTCGACGATGGTCTGGTAGCCGGTACACCGGCACAGGTTCGAGGCGACCACCTCGCGGATCTCCTCCTTCGTGGCCTCGGGTCGCTCGGCGAGAAACCCCTCGGCGAGCATCAGGAACCCGGGCGTGCAGAAGCCGCACTGGAGCGCATGGTGCTCGCTGAACGCCCGTTGCAGATCGTTGAGTTCACCGCCGCCGTCCTCTGACAATGACTCGACCGTGCGGATCCGCGCCCCCTCCGCCTGCGCCGCGAACATCAGGCAGGCGCGTACCGGCCGTTCGTCGACCAGCACCGTGCAGGCGCCGCAGATCCCGTGCTCGCACCCGACGTGCGTACCGGTCAGCCGCAGTTCGTGCCGAAGTACGTCGACGAGGGTGCGGCGGGGCTCGGTGATCACGTCGTGCCGTTCGCCGTTGACGTCGAGGGCGATGAGCTGGAGGTTCGGATGCGTCGCCACGGGGTCGGTGTTCATGAGGACAACTCCAGGCTCGGGGCGCCGTTCAGGGCGCGGTGCACGGTCTCGGGGGTGATCGGCGTGTGGTCGAGTTCGACGCCGGTCGGGCGCAGGGCGTCGTTGACGGCGTTGAGTACGGCGGCGGGTGCCCCGATCGTGCCGCCCTCGCCGGCACCTTTCGCGCCGGTCTCGGTGAACGCGCAGGGCGTCTCCAGGTGGTGGATCAGCACGTCCGGGATCTCGTGCGCGGTGGGCACCTTGTAGTCCATGAAGCCGGTCGCCGACGGCTCGCCCTGGGCGTCGTACGTCACCTGCTCGAACAGCGCGCCCGCGATGCCCTGCGCGATGCCGCCCCGGCACTGCCCTTCGACGACCTGGGGGTTGATGGCGACCCCGCAGTCCTCGACGCACACGTACCGCAGGATCTCCACCTGCCCTGTGCCCGCGTGGAGTTCGACGACGCAGGCATGGGTGGCGTTGGAGAAGGTGCCGTCGTTGAAGACGTCGAAGGTGGCGGTGACCGACAGGCCCGGCTCGATGTCCTTGGGCAGCAAGTGGGCCTGGAGATAGGCGATGTCGGCGATCTCCTCGTAGGTGAGGACGTCCTGGGTGCTATGGCGGCGGGCGGCGCCGTCCGCCAGCTCCACCTCGTCGGGGGCAACTCCCCAGCGGGACGCGGCGATTGCGCGCAGCTTGTCGCCGAGCTTCGCGGCGGCCAGGCGTACGGCGCTGCCGCCGATGGTGATGGAGCGGCTGGCGAAGGTGCCGAAGCCGTAGGTGATGCGGTCGGTGTCGCCCTGATGGAGTCTCACCTTGGCTATGTCCAGGGCGAGTTGGTCGGCGACGATCTGAGCCATCGTCGTCTCGTGGCTCTGGCCGTGGTTCATGGTGCCGGTGGTGAAGGTGACCGCGCCGCTGGTGTCCATCCGTACCTCGGAGATGTCGAAGCCGGGGACCACCTTCATCTTGCGCTGCGCGAAGGCCGCCGAGCCGTAGCCGGTGCGCTCGCTGAAGCACGAGTAGCCGATGCCGATGTGCCGGCCCTCGGCCGCCGCCGCTGCCTGCTTCTCGTACCAGCCCTCCTCCCGGACGGACCGCTCGCACAGGTCGAGCGACTCCAGGTAGGAACCCGGGTCGTAGGTGATGCTGTTGACGCCCTTGTACGGGAACTCGGTGATGACGTTGCGGCGGCGGATCTCGACCGGGTCCAGGCCGAGTTCGCGGGCGGCGCGCTCGAAGAGCCGCTCCATGACCATGACGTACTGCGGTCGGCTCACCCCGCGATACGGGCCGGTGGGCGCCTTGTTGGTGGTGACCGCCCGGCCGCGCACCCGGTACGCGGGCAGCTTGTAGACGCCGGGCATCTCGGCGGATGCCATCAACGGCTCGATGCCGGCCGTGAACGGGTAGCAGGAGTACGCGCCCATGTCGCAGACCACGTCCGTGTCGAGTGCGAGGATCCTGCCCTCGGCGTCGAAGGCCGCGCGCGCCCGGTAGTGCTGTTCGCGGGCGAGGAACGACGCGGACAGGGCGTCCTTGCGGTCCTCGATCCACTTCACCGGCCGCCGCAGCCGCAGCGCTGCTGCCGCTGCGGCGATCTCCTCGCGGCCGACGACGCACTTCTGGCCGAACCCGCCGCCCATGTCGGGCACCACGACCCGTACTGCGCGCTCGTCGAGGCGCAGGCAGCGGGACGCCACCGTCCTCACCTGGTGCGGGATTTGAGTGCAGGTGTGTACGACGAGCTGTTCCTCGCGGTCGTCCCAGTGCGCCACGGCGCCCCGGGTCTCCAGCGGCAGCGCGTTCTGCCGTCCGGTCCTGGTGTCGACCTCGACGACACAGGGCGCGGACGCGAAGACCTCGTCGATGCCGTCCGTCGCGAAGAGCGAGACGTCCACCAGCGTGTTGTGCGCGGCTTCGGCGTGGACGAGCGGCGCGCCGGCCGCGAACGCCGCCTCCTCGGACATGATCGGCGGCAGCGTGGCGTACGAGACCTTCGCCGCCTCCAGGCCGTCCTCCGCCGCGTACGCGTCCCGGGCCACGACGATCGCGATCGGCTCACCGACGTAGCGGACCTTGTCGCGGGCCAGCACCGGCATCGCGGTCGGGACGAACTCCGAGAGCGGGCGCCCCAGTTGAGCGACGATGTCACCGAGTTCCAGGTCCTCGGCCGTGAACACCGCGACGACGCCCGGGACTTCGCGCACCGCCGACACATCCACCGAGGCCAGCTCTGCGTGGGCGACCGTGCTGCGTATGAACTGGGCGTGCAACATGCCGGGCAGCGCGATGTCGTCGACGAACCGGCCGCGCCCGGCGAGCAGGCGCGGATCCTCGCGACGGCGAACCGCCTTGCCCACCAACTTCCGTTCATTCATGGGGACATCGCTCATCGGGACACCGCCTCCTCGCAGGCGCGCCGGACCAGGGTGCGGACGAGTTGCTTGCGGTAGTGCGTGCTGCCGGACGCGTCGGCGGGCGGCTCCACGGCCTCCGCCGCAGCCGACGCACACGCCTCGAAGGAGCCGCCGCTCACCAACACCTCCTCCGCCTCCGGCACCCGGACGGCGGCGGAGGCCACCCCGCCGAGCGCCACCCGGCCCCCGCGCACCTCGCCGTCCTCCACATCGAGGTCGACCGCGGCGGCCACGAGGGCGAAGTCCCCGCGCCGTTCGGCGAATTCGGTGAGTGCGGCGTGCGGTGCGGGGCGCGGGAAGACGATCTCGACGAGGATCTCGTCCGGGTCGAGGGCCGTTGTGTAGTAGCCGTGGAAGAAGTCCCCGGCAGGGACGGTGCGTTCACCCTGCGGCCCGCGCGCCACGAACTCCGCGCCGAGCGTCACCGCGAGCAGACACCACTCGGCGGTGGCATCACCGTGCGCCATGCTGCCGCCGACCGTGCCACGGGTGCGGATCGGGAGGTGTCCGATCCAGGTCATGGTCTTCCGCAGGACCCCGAAACCCGCCCCCAGCACCCCGGCCGGGTCGCTCTCCACCGTGTGATGGGTGGTGAGCGCCCCGATGCGCAGTCCGCCGTCGGCGGTCCGGTGCATCCGGTCCAGTTCGCGCAGGCCGCCTATGTCGACGAGGTGGCGCGGCCGGGCCAGCCGGTAGTTCATCATCGCGACGAGGCTCTGTCCGCCGGCGATGACCTTGGCGTCGTCGCCGAGTTCGGCCAGCAGCCGCGCGGCGCCGTCGACGTCGCGGGCCCGGTGGTACTGGAAGGGGGCGGGCTTCATGGTCCTCCGTAAGTAGTCGGTCGGCCTGGGAGGGCTGTGCCTCAGAGAGCGGGCTGCTCGGCGACGCTCAGCCGCGGGAGGGCCGGCGATTCCTCCTCGTCGGCGTCCAGGACCCGGCCCTTCGTCTCCGGTGCCGCGAACGCCATCCATACGACGGCCAGGAGTACCGCGACCCCGAGCACCGCGAAGGTCGTCGCCAGTCCCAGCGCGGGCCACATGAGCGAGCCGAACAGCATCGGGGCGAATCCGGTGAGCGCCCGGCTGACCGACGAGGCCCAGCCGAAGCCGCTGGCCCGCAGTTCGGTGGGGTACAGCTCGGAGGCGTACGCGTACAGGGCGGGGATGGTGAGCTGGATCAGGAAGCCGAAGACGGCGATCGCGACGACGGACCCGGTGGGCATGTCCATCACCAGCGCGAACACGACCAGCGCGAGGGACGCGATCGGCGCCGAGACCCCGATGAGCCACTTGCGGCCGACGATGTCGACGAGGGCCGTGGACACCAGCACACCGATGATGCCGACCCCGCTCATCAAGGTCGTCTTCATGAAGGCCGCCGTGTCACCGAGGCCCTCGTCCTTGAGGATCGTCGGCATCCAGCTCAGGGCCGCGTAGTAGACCAGCATGATCGTGGCGAACAGCAGCCAGGCGGCGGAGGTGACGCGCGGGCTGAACTTCCATATGCGGCGCAGTTGTTCGGCCGCCGCGGCCAGTCCGCGTGGGCCGGTCTCGGCCACCGGCTCCGGGATCGAGTACAGCACGGCGGGCGCGCCGGTGCGGGCGACCAGGTCGTCGATGACCTGCCTGGCCTCCGCCTCGCGGCCCTTCTTCGCCAGGTAGATCGGCGACTCCGGGATGCCGCGGCGGGCCCAGAACAGCAGCAGCGCGGGCAGGACCATCGTCGTCAGCATCCACCGCCAGTTCCCGTCGACCGACAGCAGCGCCGTCGACACGAACCCGCACAGCGTGACGCCCACCGGCCACCACACATCGAGCCCGGTCAGCACCCGGCCCCGGTACTTGCGCGGTGAGAACTCGCTGACCAGCGCGTAGTCCACGGGGATACAGCCACCGAGACCGATGCCCGCGAGGAAGCGCAGCGCGAGGAAGACGGGGTACGTGGGCGAGAGCGCGCCGAGGACGGAGAACACGGCGAAGATCAGCAAGGTGACACTGAAGGCCTTCTTCCGGCCGATCCGGTCCGCGACCGAGCCCCAGACGATGGCGCCCACGGCCATGCCGACGAGGTTGGCGGTGGCCACGTACCCGCGATCGCTCAGCGAGAGGTCGAAGTGCTCACCCACCAGCGGCATGAGGAAGCCGTTGAGGGCGATGTCGTACGCGTCGAACAGGTAGCCGAGGCCGCCGATGATGAAGATCTTTCCCTGGACGGGCCATTTCCAGGGGAGTTCCTGAACTATCTGATCGCCTGTTTTCACGTTCGCTCCACGGTGTTGCGTGTCTGGTACGTGCCGCACGGTTGCGGGCGCGCTTTTTCGCGGGGCTCCGGCGTGCGGACCGGACGGTGTGTGCAGGGGGTGGCAGTTCTCAAGGGGACTCAGCGCGCGAACCGGTACGAGAACGCGCCGAGATCCGGGTCGTTGAGCGGCGTGCCGGACCACAGCCAGTCGTAGGAGAGGTCCGACTCGCCGTCGAAGTTCCTCAACTTCTCGTCCCTGGCCCGCTGTTCGGGGCCGTCGGGCAGGTGGTAGAAGGTCTTGTTGCGCAGCGATGCGTCCTGGACCATGCCGGCGTGCTTGGCGCGCCGGTCGACGTAGCGGCGCAGCGCTCCCTCGACGTCGGCGGACGTGACCGCGCCGAGTTCCTCGGCCAGTACGGCGGCGTCCTCCATGGCCTGCGAGGCGCCCTGTGCCTGATAGGGGAGCATCGCGTGGCAGGCGTCGCCGAGGAGGGCGACCCGGCCGTCCATCCACACCGGGTCGCGGCGCCGGTGGTGGAGAGCGAAGGCGGAGACGTCCTCCTTCGCCTTGGACAGCATGGCCGGCACGCGGTCGTCCCAGCCGGGGAACGCGTCCACGAGGTCCTGCGCGGTCGCCGTCACGCTCCACTTCTCGGCGACCTCGTCCGTGCAGGGCACGCACGCCACGACGTTGAGGTACTCGCCGCCCCGGATCATGTAGTGCACGAGGTGCCGGTCGGGGCCGTACCAGATGGTGCTCTGGAAACGGTCCACGAGCCAGCGCGTCGCCGGGTCGGCCGCGATCAACTCCCCTGGGATCAAAGCCCGGTAGGCCATCTCGCCGGAGAACAGCAGAGTGTCGGGGGCGCCCATCAGGTCACGCGTCCGCGAGCGGATGCCGTCGGCGCCGACAAGCACGTCACCGGCGTACCGGCGCCCGTCCTCGGTGACCGCCACGGGACGCTCGGGGTCGGTGCGGTCCAGCTCGACGACCTTGCTCCCGGTGTGTACGTCCACGACGGGTCCGGGACCGGCGGGGTCGACGCACGCGTCCAGCAGAACGCGGTGGAGATCGGCCCGGTGGTAGTGCCAGTAGGGGGCGTTGAACTGGTCCTTGCAGCGCTGCCCCAGCGAGGTCAGCGCGACGATGCCGCCGTCCTTCCACCGCCGCCGCACCTGGTCGAGCGGCTCGGTGTGGATGGCCTCCATCTGCGGGCGCAGCCCCAGTCCCATCAGGACGCGGCTCGCGTTGGGCGCCGTCTGGATGCCCGCGCCGGCCTCACCGAGCTCGGACGCCTGCTCCAGGACGGTGACCCGCAGACCGCGCTGCCGCAGTGCCAACGCGGTGGTGAGCCCGCCGAGACCTCCTCCGACGACGGTGACTTCGTACGACTGGCTGGGCGCCACACTTCCTCCAACTCGCCTGCGGTTACGGGTGGTTCATGGGCCAGGAGTGACGCGCTCAGCCGTCGGTGAGCTTCCCGGCGGTGACGACCTCGACGTCGTCGACCGTGACGGTGCAGCCGCGCATCGCGATGTCGAGGTGGGCGTACGACTCACGCCCGAGGACCGGGTGCGGGCCCGTCGACCAGAGGAAGTTGCCGGCGAACGCGCGGGCGTCCATGCCCATCAGGTCGTCCTTGCCGTACATCGCCGTGGCGAACCAGTCGGCCGTACGCATCAGGCCCCACCCCATGTGGGAGAGGCTGCGCGCCCACTCGTCCCGGGCGTCCTCGAAGAACGTCGACAGCAGCTCGGCCTCGGCGCCGCCGGACACCTTCTCGATGTGCCCGCCCGCGATCTGGAGGGTGACGGGGGAGCGGACGTACTCCTTGAAGGGCAGCAGGATGTCGCCCTCGGCGAGCACGATCTGGCCGTCGGAGATCTCCGGCCAGCACAGCACCATCGTGCTCGGCCAGTGGTCCCAGCGGCCCGGGTCGTCGGCGAAACCGCACTGGAACTCCGGCTTGGAACCGGCGAGTTGGACGGTGAGGTCGGTGCCCGCGTCCGAGGTGACCCGCATGACGGACGACCGCTTCAGCAGGTCGACGCCCTCCAGCACCTCCGCCTTGTCGCCCTCCTTGGGCAGGTTGCGGATCAGTACGTCGGGGGCGTCGCAGACGAAGATGATGCGGGTGCCGGCGCGCAGGATCTCCTGCTGGACCGGCGCGTGGATGAAGCCCTCGCGGGTCAGGTCGACGACCAGGTCCGCCGACTTGAGCAGGTCCTGCGCGGTGCTGTCGTTGAGCACGGAGACCAGGCCGGGGCCCGCACCGGTGTGGGTGCTCGGCATCGGCGCGGGGCTGCCGCCCGGCACGGTCGCGGAGATGACATGGGCCCCGCACGCCTTGGCGGCGCCGAAGGCGGCGGCGACGTAGTCACCGCGGCTGCCGGGCTCGGACAGCACCACGACGTGCTCGCCGCTGCGCAGCTTGCAGAGCCGTAGCTCGCGGGTGAAGGCGTCGAGCAGGTCGACGGACGAAAGATCGAACACGGGCTTCTCCAGATATCGCCGAGGGTGCCGATCGCGCTCTTCGGCGGGCTGCGGACATGCCGCGGACACGCTCCGGGCGCGGTGACGGAAGGGGGAGCGAAGAGGGGGAGAGGAGGGGGACGGAGAGCGGAGGCAGGGCGGACAGACCCCGCGAGGCATGGGTTGAGCAGCGTTTTCGGTACGGTGGGGTGCCGCCCGACAGAGATAATCCGAGCACGTACTATCTCGGCTTGGCAAGGGGTCGCGCGCCGAGTTAACACGGTTCTTTCATGACGGTCCGTCAGGGGAGAGGGTGGCCGAGGGCGTGAAAACCGAGGCCACGACGGTGAAAGGAACCGGCCGCGGCCGGACAGTACGGGGTGTGGAATCCATGACGGAACAGGAGGCGCGCCGGATGCGGCGGGCGCGCTTCGAAGGACTGGCGCATCTGGTGGTGGAACCGCTGCACCGGTATCTGCTGCGACGGACGAGCGCCGACATGGTCGACGACGTCCTGTCGGAGACGATGCTGGTGCTGTGGCGTCGTCTTGACGATGTCCCCGGGCTCGGAGCGGGTTCCGATCCCGATGCGCCTCCCGATCCCGATGACGTGTTGCCCTGGTGCTACGGGGTGGCTCGGGGGTGTCTGGCGAACGCCCGCCGTGCCGACGGGCGCAGGCTCCGGCTGGTGGAGCGGCTGATCCGGACCCAGGAGGAGTCTCCGGCGGGGGCCGCCGATCACAGCGAGCTGCATGCCGCGCTCGATGCCCTCGGGGCGCTCGACCGCGAGGTGGTGCGGCTGTGGGCGTGGGAGGGGCTCGCGCCGCGGCAGATCGCGGAGGCGACCGGGCTGACGTCCAACGCGGTGAGTATCCGGCTCCACCGGGCGAAGGCGAGACTCGCCGCACAGCTGGGGCGAAAGGATGCCGAACGGCCCGGACACAAGAGGGATGAAGGAAGGAGCAGTCAGTGAATGACGACGAGTTGCTGGCCCGGCTGAAGTCCGCGGACCCGGCGCTGACCGGAATTGCTCCGCCGCCCGACATCGACCGCCTTGTGGAGGACACCTTGAACACCGACACCGCGCTTCAGTCCGCGACCACCGCCGCCGGCATCGCGACCGCGGGATGGGGGCGCCGGCGTCTCTTCGGACTCGCGGCGGCCGGACTACTGGTACTTGGCGGCGGCGTCGCCGGAGGAATCATGGCCACCAGCGGTAACGGCAACGGTCATTCGGCCTCGGCCAAGACCGTGCCCTCGGCCGGCGCGCTGCGGCTCACCGCCGAGAGCGGCTCCGGCAAGTGCGTGGTACCCGGCCTCGACACGCTGAGGAAGTACCCGACCCTCTTCGAGGGAACGGTCACCTCTGTCAAGGGCTCGACGACCACATTCCGTGTGGACCAGTGGTTCAAGGGCGGCGACGCGGAGACGGTCGTACTCACCAGCGACACCAGGATCCCGGAGACGTTGTCGTACGCGGAAGGCGGGCACTACATCGTGGGCGCCAAGGACGGCTTCGTCCCGCCGTGCGCCGCGATCGACGCCTCGCCCGAGACCATCGCCGAGTTCCACCAGGCGTTCTTCGGGAAGTGACCCCACCGGATCACGAGGGGTCGTCCAGCAGGCTCCGGGCGAACTCGTGCGCAGGGTCCGCCAGGGCGTGCCGGAGCGTGGCGAAGAGATCCGCCGCCGTCGCGCCGGACCAGGTGGCGGGGAGGAGGGTGCTGGGCAGACCCGGGTCGAGATAGGGCAACCGCCGCCAGGCCGTGAGGACTTGGACGTAGTCGATGAACGCGGCCCGGTCGGACACCGTGCCCGGCTCGGCCCAGCGCCCGGCCATCGACGTGAACTCGGCGACGAAATCGTCGTAGAGCTTCTGGAGCGCGTCCAAGTCCCACCAGCGGCCCACCTGTTCGGCCGGGTCACCGAAGGCCACGTAGTCGCCGCGGAAGAGGTCGACGTACTGGTCCAGGCCGTGTCGCAGCAGGTGGTCGCGGGTGTCGTCGAGGGCGTGGGCCGGGGCGATCCAGATCCCGGACGAGACCGTGCCGAAGCCCAACCAGGCCAGCCGTGACCGGAGTTGGTGCCGGTGCTGGCGCTCGCTCTCCGGTACCGAGAAGACGGCGATGACCCAGCCGTCGTCGGTGACGGCGTGGCGTTCGAAGATGCGCCGGTCACCGGTCTCCAACACGGAACGGGCGTACGGCGACAGCGCGTAGCCAGCGCGCCCGTCCCGGCGCTCGGCCACCAGGATCTCGCGGCGCTTGAGCCGGGAGATCGACGAGCGGACCGCCTGGGCGTCGACGTCGAGTTCGGCGAGCAGCCGGATCAGGGTGCTCACGCTGATCCAGCCGCCGACCTCGCGCGCGTAGAGGCCGTACACCGTCACGATCAGGGATCGCGGCGGTGCGGGCTGGCCCTGGCTGTCGTCTTCGAGATCGCTTGCCGTCACGATCGTAGTATTTCAGTGCGCCCGACCGGCGTCCGATCCCGCCCGGCCGCCCAGCGCGGTACGCCAGGCGGCCGGCCAGGGCGCACTGCCGCCGGTCTCCTTGTCGGGGACGTGCACGGTGACATAACTGCCCCTAGCGGCACGGCAGTTCGGCTTGCCGTCCGCGGTGTTCCGCCACACCTCGAAGCCGAAGGTCATCGAGGAGCGGCCGAGGCGGACCAGCTCGACCCGCGTCTCGACCTCCTCGCCGAACCGGATCGACGCCTCGAACTCCACCTCGTAGCGCACCCTGGGTGCCACCGGGAAGTAGCCCGGGATGTCGTACGCGCGCATCAGCTCGGCCTCCGCCGCCTCGGCGAACCGGACGACGGTGGTGTTGTGGTAGATCCCGGCCGCGTCGGTGTCGATCCACTCCACGCGGGCACGGTGAACGCCGTAGGGCCCGCTCATTCCGCCGCCCTGCCCGGGGTCCACCGCAGGTGCACCGCGTCCCACGGAGTCTCACGCAGCAGCGCGAGGCGCGGGCGGACCGCGTCGGTCCGTGAGGTGGGCGGCTTTCGGCGGCCCGCCGCGAACTGCGCCGGCCAGTCGGCACCCGGGCCGCGGTACTCCTGCTCGGCGGCGGCCTGGAGAGTCCACTGCGGGTTGTAGAGGTGGGTACGCCCGAGCGCGCACAGGTCCGCGCGCCCGGCGAGCAGGATCGAGTTCACGTCGTCGTACGACGAGATCGCCCCTACGGCGATCACGGCAGCCCCCGCCGGAGCGGCGACCTCGTGCCGGATGCGGTCGGCGAACGGGGTCTGGTACGAGCGGCCGTACGCCGGCTTCTCGTCCTTCGTGACCTGGCCGGACGACACGTCCACCGCCGCCGCGCCGTGCGCGACGAACGCCCGAGCGATCTCGACCGCGTCGTGCTCGGTGTTGCCGTCAGGGGTCCAGTCGGTGGCGGAGATCCGTACCGTCACCGGGCGGTCGGCGGGGAACGCGGACCGTACGGCGTCGAAGACCTCCAGCGGGAAGCGGAGCCGGTTGGCCAGGTCGCCGCCGTACTCGTCGGTGCGGTGGTTGGCGACGGGGGAGAGGAAGGAGGAGAGGAGGTAGCCGTGGGCCGCGTGGACTTCGAGGAGGTCGAAGCCTGCTTCGGTGCCTCGGCGGGCGGCGGACACGAAGTCGGCTACGACCGCGTCCATGTCGGCCCGGGTCATCTCGCGCGGTGTGTGGCAGCCCGTGCCGTAGGGCAGCGGGGACGGGCCCATGACCTCCCAGTTGCCTTCGGTCAGCGGCTCGTCAATGCCCTCCCACATCAACCGAGTTGAGCCCTTGCGGCCCGAATGGCCCAGCTGGAGACCGATCTTCGCCGTGCTGCGCGCGTGGACGAAGTCGGTGACCCGGGTCCACGCGTCGCGCTGCGCGTCGTTCCACAGGCCCGTGCAGCCCGGGGTGATGCGGGCCTCGGGGGAGACGCAGACCATCTCGGTCATGACCAGGCCGGCGCCGCCGAGCGCCTTGGAACCGAGGTGGACGACGTGGAAGTCGTCCGGCACTCCGTCGATGGCGGAGTACATGTCCATCGGCGAGACGATGATCCGGTTCTTCAACTCGAGGCCGCCGATGGAGAACGGCTGGAACATCGCCGGGACCGACTCGGTGCGGCCCCGGCCCTGGGCTTCGGCGAAGCCGCGCTCGATCAGGTCGGCGAAGCCGGGGTCGCGGTCCTTGAGGTTGTCGAAGGTGATCCGGCGGGACCGCGTGAGCAGGTTGAAGCAGAACTGCGCGGGGTCCTGGCCGGCGTACCGGCCGATGTTCTCGAACCACTCCAGCGAGGCCTGCGCGGCGCGCTGGGTGGACTCCACCACGGGGCGGCGCTCGGTCTCGTATGCCGTCAAGGCCTCGTCCACGGTGGGGTGTTCGTGCAGACACGCGGCGAGCGCGAGGGCGTCCTCCATGGCCAGCTTGGTGCCGGAGCCGATGGAGAAGTGCGCGGTGTGGGCGGCGTCGCCGAGGAGGACCACGTTGTGGTGGTGCCAGCGCTCGTTGCGGACGGTGGTGAAGTTCAGCCAACGGGAGTTGTTGGTAAGGAGCTTGTGGCCGGCGAGTTCCCCGGCGAAGATCTCGCGGATCCGGGCGACCGACTCCTCGTCGCTCACCCCGGGCGGGAACTGCGTGCCCTCCGCCGCGTCGAGGCCCGCCTTGCGCCATACGTCCTCCGCCATCTCGACGATGAACGTCGAACCGGAGTCGGAGAAGGGGTAGCCGTGGATCTGCATGGTCCCGAACTCGGTCTGCTTGACGAGGAATTGGAACGCCTCGAAGACCCGGTCGGTGCCCAGCCACATGTACTTGTTGGTGCGCTGGTCGAGGGAGGGGACGAAGGCGTCGGCGTACTTGGTGCGCACGGCCGAGTTGATGCCGTCCGCCGCGACCACGAGGTCGTAGGAGCCGCGCAGTTCGTCCACTTCGGGCGCGAGGGTGCGGTAGTGCACGGTGACGCCGAGTTCGGCGGCCCGCTCCTGGAGGATGTGCAACAGGTCCTTGCGGGCCATCGCCGCGAAGCCCTGGCCGCCGACCGTGAAGGGGTGCCCGTCGAACTCGATGTCGATGTCGGTCCACCGGGCGAAGCGGCTCTCCATCGCGTCGTGCACGACGGTGTCCGCGTTCTCGATGCCGCCGAGGGTCTCGTCGGAGAAGACCACGCCGAAGCCGAAGGTGTCGTCGGGCGCGTTGCGCTCCCAGACGGTGATCTCGTGCCCCGGGTCGAGCTGCTTCATCAGCGCGGCGAGGTACAGCCCACCAGGCCCGCCGCCCACGATCGCGATCCTCATGCCTGGTTCTCCTTCTCGACGATCCGACGCAGCAGGAAGTGCTGAAGCTTTCCGCTGGTGTTGCGGGGCAGCGCGTCGCAGAAGCGCACCGCCCGGGGGTACTTGTAGGGCGCCAGGTGCGCCTTGACGTGATCCTGGATGTCCTTGACCTTGGCCTCGTCGCCGACGACCCCCTCGACCAGGACGACGAACGCGCAGACCACAGAGCCTCGTTCGGGGTCGGGCTTGGCGACCACCGCGGACTCGAGGACGTCCGGGTGGGTGTTGATCGCCGACTCGACCTCGGGACCGCCGATGTTGTAGCCGGAGGAGACGATCATGTTGTCCGTGCGGGTGCGGTAGTAGAAGTAGCCGTCCTCGTCGCGGACGAAGGTGTCGCCCGTGACGTTCCAGCCGTTCACGACGTAGTTCTCCTGGCGCCGGTCGTCGAGATAGCGGCAGCCGACCGGACCGATGACTGCCAGCCGTCCCTCGACACCGGGGCCGACCTCCTCGCCGGCCAGGTCGAGGACCGTGGCGCGGTACCCGGGGACCGGCCGTCCCGTCGAGCCGGGCCGGATGTCGTCACCGGCGGCGGAGATGAAGATGTGGATCATCTCCGTGGCACCGATGCCGTCGATGACCTTGATCCCGGTCTCCTCGTGCAGCTGCCGCCACACCTCTTCCGGTATGTGCTCCCCGGCGCTGACCGCGCCGCGCAGACCGTGCAGCCGGTCCGCCTTGCCGGACTTGAGGATCTGCCGGTACGCCGTCGGCGCGGTCGCCAGCACGGTGACGCCCGCCTCGGCGACCAGCTCGGCCAGCGGCTCCGGCGCCACGGCCTCCGTCAGCAGCGCGCACGCACCGGCCCGCAGGGCACAGACGACCAGGATGCCGAGCCCGAAGGTGAAGGCGAGCGGGGCGGTGCACGACACGAGATCGTCGGGCCGTAGCCGCAGCGTGTGCCGGCCGAAGGTGTTGTCGATCGACAGGATGTCGCGGTGGAAGTGGGTGGTGATCTTCGGTACGCCGGTGCTGCCGGACGTGGGGCCGAAGAGGGCGACGTCGTCGGCGGCGGTGTGGACCGCGGTGAACTCCGCCGGTTTCGCGGCCACTTGGCGCGTCAGGTCGTCGGGTGCGTTGCCGCCGTACGCCACGATCGTGAGGTCCGGCAGGACGGTGTCGCGTACGGCCTCGACGTCCGCCGTGAAGCGGTGGTCGACCAGGGCGACGGCCGGGCGGGTCTTCTCGACGACGGGGGTGAGTTCGCGGGCCCGCAGGGCCGCCATGGTGGTGACGACGATGCCGCCGGCCTTGAGAACGCCGAGCCAACACGCCACGGTCCAGGGGTTGTTGGGGGAGCGCAGGAGCACCCGGTTGCCGGGGACCAGGCCGAGGTCGGCGGTGAGGACGTGGGCGATCTGGTTGGCGCGGCGCAGGAGTTCGCCGTAGGTCCACACCTCGCCCTCCGGTGTGCGCAGGGCCGGGCGGTCGGGGCCGAAGCGGGCGGTGGGTACGTCGATGAGTTCGGTGCCCGCGTTGAGGCGCTCGGGGTATCGGAGTTCGTCGGTGGTGAACTCCAGGACCGGCCACTGGGCGCGCGGCGGGAGATGGTCGCGGGCGAACGTGTCCGGATAGGCGGAGGGCGAGAGGCCCATCTGGTCCAACTGGTCCATCGGGAGGGTCCTTTCCGCAGGCCGGGGGCGGGCCGTGCAGGGATCAGGAGCTGCGTGGGAATCAAGAGCTGCGGATCAGGCCTTCCTGGACGACGGTGGCCAGGTGGGTACCGGTGGGGGTGAAGAACCGGCCGACGGCGAGGCCGCGACCGGCGTCGGCGGCGACGGCTTCCTGGGCGTAGAGGAGCCAGCCGTCCATGGGGCCGGGCCGGTGGAACCACATCGCGTGGTCGAGGCTCGCGGTGATGAGCCCCGGGAGCGCCCACGGCAAGTCCAGTACGCGCAGGACGGGTTCGAGGATCGTGTAGTCGCAGACGTAGGCGAGCGCGGCGAGGTCGCGCTGCTCGTCGGTCAGCCCGTCGACGGGACGCAGGGCGTCGAACGGCCTTACCCACAGCGCCTGTTGGGGCACACGCTCACCCTCGACCGTGAGGTAGACGGGTCCGGGCACGTGCCGCATGTCGAAGCTGCGCCCGCCGCTCCAGTACGCCTCGGAGGTCTCGGTCATCGTGCCTCGGGGTGCGGACGTGTCACGCAAGTACGCGGCGGAGCTGGGCAGTTCGGTGGGATCCGGTACGCCGACGGGGGGCTCGGCGGCGAAGGTCGCGCCCGGCTCGCCCGCGGCGAAGTTGGCGAGGCAGGTGTAGACGGGCTTGCCGTTCTGGAAGCCGCGGACCTGCCGGGTGGCGTAGCCGCGCCCGTCGCGCAGCAGCTCCACCTCGTAGCGGACCTCGGCGCCGATGTCGACGGGCCGCAGGAAGTACGAGTGCATCGAGTGCAGCGTCTTGCCCTCGACCGAGCGCATCGCGGCGGCCGTGGCCTGCGCGACCATGTCGCCGCCGTAGGCCTTCGGCCACGGGCAGGGCTGGGTGGTCGCGGTGAAGGCGAGGTCGAAGTGCTCGGGCTCGGTGGGGGTGAGGGCGATGGCGGCGGTGAAGGCCGCCGAGGTCGGGCCGGAGAGGATGCCGTCGCGGGCGTCAGCGCGGACGTCGGTGTGGGTGGCTCGGGAGTCGTTCACGGCCGGTCCAGCCAGTCGCGCAGGTCGGCGTCGGCCACCTCGTCGAGGTTGACCACGATGTTCTCCGGGGTGCGGGTCGTCATCCAGGTCAGGGGGTTGTTGCGGTCGAGGTTGCACTCGACGTGCGGCATGAACGGCGGGACGAAGACCCAGTCGCCCTCCCCGAGGTCGATGTAGTCCTCGAACCGTTCGCCGAAATAGATCCGGGCCCGCCCCGAGAAGACATAGCCGCCGGTCTCCGCCTCACCGTGGTGGTGCGGCACCGAGCGATAGCCCGACTCGTTGCTCACCTTCCCGAACCACAGCTTGGTGGCCGGCGTGTGCTGGACGGAGACGCCGGAGATCCGGGTCGCCCCGGCGGACTGGCCGGTGGCACCGACCTCCAGACCACCCCGGGTCACGACCGGTACGACCAGGCCGGACTCGTTGGCGTACAACGAGTTGTCGCCCTCTAGGACGTACTTGGAGAAATCGGGTTCCATGATCAGCTCCTGGAGTCGGTGAGGAGGCGGAAGCGGTTGCGCAGGGTGCCGATGCCGGGGATCTCGGTCTCGACGAGATCGCCGTCGGCGAGGAAGACCGGCGGGTTCATGCCCGATCCCACGCCACCGGGGGTGCCGGTGAGCACGATGTCGCCGGGGCGCAGGACCGTGAAGGTGGAGATGTAGGCGAGCAGATCGGCGGCGTCGAACACCAGCGTGCTCGTGTTTCCGCGCTGCCGCTCGACGCCGTTGACCCGGCAGATCACCTCGACGCCGGCGACCGGGTCGAGCTCGTCCGGCGTGACGACCACCGGTCCGAGCGGCGTGCTGCGGTCCCACGCCTTGCCCTGGAACCACTGGAGCGTGCGCTTCTGCCAGTCCCGCACGCTGACGTCGTTCGCGACCGTGTACCCGGCGATCGCCCGCGCGGCCGTGTCCCGGTCCGCGCGGCTGAGCTCCGCCCCCACGACGACGGCCAGCTCAGCCTCCCAGTCCACGTCGAGGCCGGGCGGCAGGACCAGGTCGTCCTCGGGGCCGGTCAGCGTGTCGGCGTACTTGGCGAAGAGCGTGGGGTGGGCGGGAAGCTCGCGGCCCATCTCGGTGATGTGGTCGGCGTAGTTCAGTCCGCAGCAGACGACCTTGCGCGGCGACGGCAGCGGCAACACCGGGGTGGCGCCGGGCAGTTCGGCTCCGGCGAGGCTCGCGAAGCGGTCGAGTTCCGTCGTCGTCAGCAGCGCGGAGAGGTCGTCGGCCGGCAGTGCCCGCCAGCGGTCGCCGTCGAGCACGGCGGCCGTGGTGCGGCCTCCGTGGGCCACGGTGGCGAGCTTCATGGGCGTTCTCCCTCGGGTTGGCGGTGGCCGGTGTGACGGTGGCCGGAGCGGCCGGGGTGACCGGGCTGCGTTATAGCGAGATTTTCACGACCGTCGAAAACAGTCAATAGATGGGCTAGGCTGCTTGCGTCAGCCCGTCCCCGTCCCCGTCCGATCCATCCGAGGAGCAACCAGCAATGACTCCGATCCCGGTGAACCCGCCCTCGCTCCCCACCCCGAGCGGCTACTCGCACGGCACGCTGAGCGGCAACACGCTCTACCTGGGCGGACAGACGGCCCTGGACGCGGACATGCGGATCGTCCCCGGCGGCATCGTCGAGCAGTTCAGGCAGGCGTTCGGCAACGTGCTCACCACGTTGCGCGCGGCCGGGGGTGTCCCCGAGGACCTGGTGAGCCTGACGATCTACCTCACCGACATCCCCGACTACCAGGCACACGGCAAGGAGATCGGGAAGGTGTGGCGCGAGCTTGCGGGGCCGGTCTACCCGGCGATGGCTGGGATCGGCACGACTGCGCTGTGGCAGGCGGAGGCGATGATCGAGATTCTTGGGGTTGCGGTGATTCCGGAGGAGCGGGTGGTACGGGGGGAGTAGGGGAGTGGTGG
>NZ_JBLTJC010000199.1:0-18878 GCF_048158785.1 Streptomyces colwelliae
GGTTATGGGTCCAGCATCACCGCCATGAACACCAACGCGAACGACGAGGGCGGTCCGACGGCGAGATTCCGCCGGACCGCCCTCGCCGACGACTCCTCCCCGGTCCGCACGAGATACGCCGCCTCCATCGTCCTCGACGCGGCGCGGGCGTCGTCACCACGCAGGACGCCCTTGACGACGTCCGCTTCCGCTACGCCGACGACCTCCCCTACGTCCACCACGGCGTGACCTTCGAGGTACCGGCCCAGGGCATGACGGCGTTCGTCGGCCCGTCCGGCGCGGGCAAGACCACCGTCTTCTCCCTCATCGAGCGCTTCTACGACCCCGAGTCCGGCGCCATCACCCTCGACGGCCGGGACCTCGCGGAGTGGGAACTCTCCCAACTCCGGTCCGCCATCGGGTACGTGGAGCAGGACGCCCCGGTCCTGTCGGGTTCCCTGCGCGACAACCTGCTGCTCGGCAACCCGGACGCGGACGACGACGCCGTCACCCGCGTCCTGAGGACGACCCGCCTCGACGGCCTGGTCGCCCGCCTCCCGAAGGGCGCCGACACTCTCGTCGGCCACCGCGGCACCCGCCTCTCGGGCGGCGAACGCCAGCGCGTCGCCATCGCCCGCGCGCTGCTGCGCCGGCCCCGGCTGCTGCTCCTCGACGAGGCGACCTCGCAGCTGGACGCGGTGAACGAGGCGGCCCTGCGCGACACCGTCGCCGATGTGGCCCGTACGACGACGGTCCTGGTCGTGGCGCACCGGCTGTCCACGGTGACGATGGCCGACCGGATCGTCGTCATGGACGCGGGCCGGGTCCGCGCGGTGGGCACGCACCGGGAGCTGGTGAGCGCGGACCCGCTGTACGCGGAGCTGGCGGCGACGCAGTTCCTGGCGACGACTGGCTGACCTCGGGGAACGACTGAGGGCCGCCCGTTTCCGGACGGCCCTCAAGGTCTGCGTGCTCCGCGGGATCAGTGCTGCGGGCTCACGGCTCGATGCTGGGGAGGAGTCCCGTGACCGGCGCGGCGAGGTCGGTGACCTGGTGCAGCTGCTGGAGGTCGTTCAGGTGGTTCAGCCCCTGGAGCTGACTGGCGACCCGCGGGACCTCCGCCCGGTGCTCGGCGGGGATCTCGCTCACCGCGAGCGAGTCCAGCAGGGCGACCGGGCTGACCTTGCCGTCCTTGAAGGCGGGCGCGTCGGCGGCGTTCGCCATCGGCGCGACGAGGCCGGTGACCCCGACCGCGAGACCAACGGCGGCGGCAATACGTCGTGTTGAGATCATGCCCTCAGCAACGCGCCCGGTCCCCGCGCGGTCACGGGCACGGGTGGGCGCTCACCCGTCAGGCGGAGTGTGCCGCCCGGTTTGCCGACCCGGGCGTGACGGAGGAGTCTCGTAGGAGAGGCCCTCCGCGGCTCGCTCCTGTTCGGGCCGCGGCCCTCCGAGGAGGTCACCATGGGCACTGCGGCACGCCCCGGCTTCGACACCGAAGCCCTGCGCCGGGGCATCGAGGATCACACAGCGGCGACACTTCTGTCGCTCTACGCGGACGACGCCGAGATCCACGTCGTCGACCACCAGACCCAGCCCAGTCACCCCAAGGTCCTGCACGGCCGGGACGAGATCGGCGCGATGCTCGCCGACGTCTACAGCCGCGACATGACGCACAAGCTGGAGCAGTGCGTCGTGGAAGGGGACCGGGTTGCTTACAGCGAGTCGTGTCAGTACCCGGACGGGGCCAGGGTCCTCGCCGAGTCGATGCTCCTGCTCCAGGACGGCAAGATCACCCGGCAGACCATGATCCAGGCATGGGACGGCTAGCGGGGCTGGTACCGAGGGTCCGGATCAGCACCCGTCTGACCTGGACCTTCTCGGCGAGCACCGCACCCGCGCGTTCCGTCGTGACGCGACGCCGAGCAACGGTTACCGCAGCGGGTCTGCGCGCGTCCGCCGCTCTCCTGGGGTCGGCGCTGCGGGCGGCGCGATCCCACCCGCTTCCGCCGCCGCCTGCCGGTCGGACCCGGCACGTCCGGCGTCGGTGAGCGGGCCCCTGACGGTCGTAGGACCGTCCGTTAGGCTGTTCGTGGGTCGTGACTGGCGCTGAGGTGGAGCACCACCGTGGAGCGGCCCACGCGGAGTCGATGCCGTGCGCCTGGGCGATTGGTCAACCAGCTCAGGAGTGGATCATGTCCCAGGCACGACTCATGGACGGCACCGCGCTCGCCCGGCGCATCGTCGAGGACACCGCGAAGAAGGCCGCCGACCTCACGGAGCGCACCGGTACGGCGCCCTGTCTGGCGACGGTCCTGGTCGGCGCGGACCCCGCGTCCGTCACGTACGTCCGGATGAAGCAGAACCGTTCGCGCAAGGCCGGCATCGAGTCCCGGCACGTCGAACTGCCCGCCACCACGACCACCGTCGAACTGGTCGGCACCCTCACCGCGCTCTCCACCGACCCCACCGTGCACGGCATCCTGCTCCAGCACCCGATGGGTGAACACATCGACGAGCGGGCCGCGTTCGAGGCCATCGCGGCGGAGAAGGACGTGGACGGCGTCACCTTCGCGTCCTTCGCGACGATGAGCTTCGGCCTGCCGGGCTTCGTGTCCTGCACGCCCGGCGGCATCATGCGGCTGCTCGACGAGTACGACGTCGACCCGTCCGGCAAGCGGGCCGTCGTGGTCGGCCGCAGCGCGATCCTCGGCAAGCCGGCCGGCATGCTGCTGCTCGCCCGCGACGCGACGGTCACCTACTGCCACTCCCGCACCCAGGACCTTTCGGCGGTGGTGCGCGAGGCGGACATCGTGGTCGCCGCCGTCGGACGCCCCCGCCTGATCCGCGGCGAGGACATCAAGCCCGGCGCGGTCGTCATCGACGCCGGCTACAACGCGGGCAACGTCGGCGACGTCGACTTCGACTCCGCCGCCGAACGCGCCTCGCTGATCACGCCGGTACCGGGCGGTGTCGGCCCGATGACGATCGCCACGCTCCTGGAACAGACCGTGACCGCCGCCGCCCGGCAGCTCGGGGTGTGATCAGCGCGTCCACGCGCTGTAGTCCATGACGTCCCCGGCCTTGACGCCGTACTCGGGCTGGTCCTTCGTGAAGGTGCTCTCCAGTCCGAGGACGGCGCCGGTGGCCGGGTCCATGATCAGCATCAGGCGGCTGCCCGACTGCCGATACACATACGCCTGCCCGTGCCGCCCGAGGCGGTCGGTCACCTCCCCCACCGGCCGCAGCCCGTCCGCCCCCGCGAGCAGCCGCGCCAACGCGGCCGACTCACGCGCCCCGAGCGTCCAGTGGTCCAGCAACTCCCCCACGGCCGCAAGGAGTTCGGCAGTGGTCAACGGCGTCTTGCTGTACGCCGTCTCCTGGAGGTACGCCCGCAGTCCCGCCACGTCGTGCGGGGGCCGGGCATCGGGCGGGACATCGCTCCAACTCGGCGGATACGTCGTGTCCTTGAGGACATGCCCGTTCTCGACATCACGCTCCGTGTGACTGTCGTCCGCGTTCCAGCGCACGATGCGTTCCTCGGGGACGGTGACGGGTGGCTTGTCGTCCGACATGCCGAGACTCCAGGACTGCACGTGGGTTCCCTTGCGCAGAACGGGAGTTCCGTCGACGGCGACCGCCGCGGCGAGGGCGGCGAGCTGCTTCAGGGATACGGGCGTGGAGTGCGCCTGCACGACCAAGGGGCGGGGAGCCGCCACCGCCGGGGTACTGCTCGGCCCGCTCAGCACCAGAGTGAGCACGGTCGCGGCAACGGCAGTTGCGGCCGCGAGGCTCCAGAGCAGTCGGCGGCGCCGTGAACGCCGTTCGTACAGCAACCGGTTGAGCCCGCGCTCGGCGTGATGGTCGAGCGGCCCGTCGCCATAGAGGGGCCCATCGCTTGTGAACGGGTTGGCGCTACGAAGAAGTTCAAGCTCATCAGCCATGACGATGTTCCTCCGGGGCGACTGTGGCGCCCCAAAGGGGCGCGGGGAACTGCGCGACCAGCCACGACGGCGCAGCAGCCAATCGACAACACATCACGCCGCTCCTCCGGCCACCGCACTCAGCCTCTCTATCTCCGCTCTCAACCGCCGTCGCGCCCGGTGCAACCGCATCGCCGCAGCCCGCACCCCACACCCAAGAACCACGGCAACCTCCTCCACACCCAGTTCCTCCCACGCCGTAAGCCTCAACACCTCCTGGTCGCCTGACGACAACCGCGCCAACGCCTCGTGCACCCACGCCCCGGGGGCATCCGCATCAGGGCTGGCCACGACCTGCCGCCCATGCGCACTCTCGTCATTGCCCAGCCGCTCGACGAGCCGACGCCGCCGCCCGTATCCCCGCACCGCGTTGGCCAGGCAGTTACGGGCAACGCCGTACAGCCAGGGCAACGGAGCCGCCGGCAGATCCGCGCGGCGGCGCCAGGCGACGGTGAAGACCTCCGCCACCACTTCCTCGACCTCGCCGCTCCGCCCGTCCAGTCGCCGCGCAACGTAGCGGCTGACCGCCCAGTAGTGCTCGCGATAGGCAGCGGCGAAGTTCTCGTCGTTGCTCATGTCCCGTTCGTGTCCGGCACCGGGGCGATCGTCACACCCGGTTTCGTGATTCTCCTCGCGTCCGTCGAGTGTGACGTGCGGGCGGGGCGCGGACACAGACGGGGCGTGAGAGACCTCAAGAGCATCAAGTGGCTGACGACCACGGATCACAAGACGATCGGCACGCTGTACCTGGTCACGGCGTTCGGATTCTTCTGCGTCGGCGGCGTGATGGCGCTCCTCATGCGCGCCGAACTCGCCAGACCTGGCCTACAGTTGATGTCGAACGAGCAGTTCAACCAGGCGTTCACGATGCACGGCACGATCATGCTGCTGATGTTCGCGACGCCGCTGTTCGCCGGTTTCACGAACTGGATCATGCCGCTCCAGATCGGCGCGCCCGACGTGGCGTTCCCGCGGCTGAACATGTTCGCCTACTGGCTCTACCTGTTCGGCTCGACGATCGCGGTGGGTGGCTTCCTCACTCCGCAGGGCGCTGCCGACTTCGGCTGGTTCGCGTACTCCCCGCTGTCGGACGCGGTCCGTTCGCCGGGCATCGGCGCCGACATGTGGATCATGGGTCTGGCCTTCTCCGGCTTCGGCACGATCCTCGGTGCGGTCAACTTCATCACCACGATCATCTGCATGCGCGCACCGGGCATGACGATGTTCCGCATGCCGATCTTCGTGTGGAACGTGCTGCTGACCGCCGTCCTCGTTCTGCTGGCCTTCCCGGTTCTCGCCGCCGCGCTGTTCGCGCTGGAGGCGGATCGGAAATTCGGGGCACATGTCTTCGACGCGGCCAACGGCGGGGCGCTGCTGTGGCAACACCTCTTCTGGTTCTTCGGCCATCCAGAGGTGTACATCATCGCCCTGCCGTTCTTCGGCATCATCTCCGAGGTCATCCCGGTCTTCTCCCGCAAGCCGATGTTCGGCTACATGGGACTGGTCGCCGCGACGATCTCCATCGCCGGCCTGTCCGTGACCGTGTGGGCGCACCACATGTACGTCACTGGCGGCGTCCTCCTCCCGTTCTTCTCCTTCATGACGTTCCTCATCGCCGTACCGACAGGCGTGAAGTTCTTCAACTGGATCGGAACCATGTGGAAGGGGTCCTTGAGTTTCGAGACCCCGATGCTCTGGGCCACCGGCTTCCTCATCACTTTCGTGTTCGGCGGCCTGACCGGCGTCATGCTCGCCTCCCCGCCACTCGACTTCTCGACCTCCGACTCGTACTTCGTCGTCGCCCACTTCCACTACGTGGTCTTCGGCACCGTCGTGTTCGCGATGTTCTCCGGCTTCCACTTCTGGTGGCCGAAGATGACCGGCAAGATGCTCGACGAGCGCCTCGGCAAGATCACCTTCTGGACGCTGTTCATCGGCTTCCACGGCACCTTCCTCGTCCAGCACTGGCTGGGTGTGAACGGGATGCAGCGCCGGATTCCCGACTATCTGGCGGTGGAGGGTCTGACGACGCTCAACACGGTGTCGACGATCTTCTCGTTCCTGCTGGGCCTGTCGTTGCTGCCGTTCTTCTACAACGTCTGGAAGACGGCCAAGTACGGCAAGAAGGTCGAGACCGACGACCCGTGGGGCTACGGCCGTTCGCTCGAGTGGGCGACCTCGTGCCCACCGCCGCGACACAACTTCGTCTCGCTCCCCCGCATCCGCAGCGAGTCCCCGGCGTTCGACCTCCACCACGCCGATATCCCGGCCCTGGAACGGGAGTTGACGACCCGGTGACCACCATGGACGAACTCCCCCTCGACCCGGGGACGTTCCTCAACGAGATCGAGGGTCACCTGCTGATCGCGGCCGCCCGCACGGAAGGTCGTACGGCCGCCGCCCGATTCACCGCTCGGCTCGACTGGCTCACCGACAGCCAACGGGCCGATGTGGAACGGCACTTCGAGGCGGAGTACCTCACCCTCACCCGCGCCTCCTGGGAGCGTACGGCCGAGCGGGGCAGGCAGTTGCGGAACGAGTACGAGGAGACGTACCGGCGCCTGCGCCAACGCCTTCTCGCCGCCTGCCTGTTGGGGTGTGCGCTGCTCGCGGCGACGGGACTGGTCGTCACCGCTCTCACCTAGGGACATGCGCCCCGCCGGCCCTGACGACCGGCGGGACGATGTGCTTCACAGACGCTGGTACGGCTACGTCAGCGTCCACTTCTGGTTGGTCGCCGTGCCGCAGGTCCACAGGATCAGCAGGGTGCCGTTGGCCGTGGCGGCGCCGGACGCGTCCAGGCACAGGCCCGCGTTGACGTTGGTCAGGGTGCCGTTGGAGTTCGCGGTCCACTTCTGGTTGTTCTGGCCGTTGCAGTCCCAGATGACGACCTTCGTACCGTTGGTGGTGCCGCTGTTGTAGGCGTCCAGGCACTTGTTGCCGTAGACCACGAGCTCCTTGCGGGAGGTGTACGTCCAGGCCTGGTTCTGGCCGCCGTTGCAGTCCCAGATCTCGGCCTGCGTGCCGTTGGTGATGGTGTTGTTGTAGACGTCGGCGCAGCGGCCGGATCCGGTGCCGACGACCAGGGAGCCGTTCGTGCCCGGGATCGGCTGGACGTTTACCGTGCCCAGGGTCGGGAGTGAACTGCCCGTCAGCGTGAGGGAGTTGGCCGATCCCTTGGACAGATTGACCTGCACCGAGATCGTGCCGGCGCTGGAGCCGGTCGGCGGGAAGGAGACCGTCGTAGCGGTCTGGCCGTTGACCGAGAGGGTGCCGGTGACGGCGGTGGAGCCGGTGTTGGTGTAGGTCACGTCGACGACGTTCAGGCCGGTGCTCGTCGCGCTGATGCCGGTGTACTTGCCGGTGGAGGCGGCGGTGTAGTTGGTGCTCGCCGCCTCGGTGCCGCCGCTGACCTTCAGGAACACGGAGCCGCCGGCCGGGACGCTCGCCGTGTAACTCGTGCCGTAGGAACCGATGTTGGCCCGCGACCACAGGTCACGGACGGTGGCGGACGCGGTGGTCAGGCCGAGGTCGGACCAGCGGACGGTGATGTTCTGGGCGGAGGAGGTGCGGTTGAGGAGGGTGACCGCGCGGTTGCCGAGGCCCGAGAGGACCTTGCCGTAGACCTGGAGTCCGGTCGTGTCCTCGGCGACCTTGACGCCCTGGAGGCCGCGCGCGTCCTGGTCGACCGCGACGACCTCGGGGTTGGTGAGGATGCCGGTGGTCTCGGCGGTGAGGGTCGTGAGGTCGTTCCCGGCGAGGAGGGGTGCGCCGGAGATCGCCCAGAGGGCCATGTGGGTGCGGTTCTGGGCGGCGGTGAGGCCGGGCATGCCGACCATCAGCATGTCGGGGTCGTTGTAGTAGCCGGTGTGCTGGGCGGCCGGGTGCAGGCCCTGGTCGAAGTTGGACAGCATGTTCGTCGTCGACGGCGAGTTGCCGTAGTAGATGATGTCCGTGCTCGTGCGGTACATGGGGGCCAGGCCGGGGGCCCAGTTCCAGGGGTTCTGATAGCCCCAGTTGCAGATCGAGAGGGTCAGCGCGCGGCCGGTGCTCGCGGTGGCCTTGGTGACCGAGGCGCTGAGCGCCTTGTACGCCGTCGCCGCGTCGAGGCCCTCCGCGTCGCCGCCGCACCAGTCGACCTTCACGAAGTCGAAGCCCCACTGCGAGAACTGGAGCATGTCCTGGTCGTAGTGGCCCTCGCTGCCGGTGTTGGCGGCGGCGGGGCGGCCGGTCGGGTAGTAGTAGCCGCAGCCGTTCGCGCCGGCGTCCGTGTAGATGCCGGCCTTGAGGCCCTTGCTGTGGATGTAGGCGGCGATGGCGCTCATCCCGCCGGGCCACTCGCTGGTGTCGACGGTGATGTTGCCCGCGCTGTCGCGGGTGCCCTGCCACCAGCCCTCGTCGATGTTGATGTAGTTGTAGCCGGCCGCCGGCAGGCCCGCGGCGACGAACGCGTCGACCTGCGCCTTGATGACGCTGTAGTCGATCTTCGCGGCGAAGCTGTTCCAGGAGGCCCAGCCCATCGGGGCGGTGGGCACTGCTATCTGACGGGTCGTCGAGGCGACGGGGGCCGCTCGGAGCGGGTCCGCGGGCGCGGGTCTGGTGACGAGAAGCAGGGTGAGCACTGCTGCGGCCATCGCGAGGGCGCGCAGGATGGGGGTGCGGAACATGCGGCTCCTTTGCCGATATTTCGAACCAGGATCGGGTCGCCGAACGAAACGGCGCGCTGAAAGTAGAGCCACCCGGGATCGAAGTCAACGGCTGTGACACGAGGGGCAGTTGGAAACCCGGCGGGAATCCCCCACTCGTCGTCCACCGGACGCGATACTGACCGGCGTGCGCGTAGCGATCATGACAGCGGGATCCCGGGGCGACGTGGCCCCCTACACCGGACTCGGGCATGCCCTGGTCCGGGCGGGCCACGAGGTCACCCTCGTCACCCACGAGACTTTCGCGCCGCTGGTGGCGGGCTCGGGCGTCGGTTTCCACTCTCTTCCGCTGGATCCGCGGGCCGAGTTGGAGTCCTCGCGGGGGCGCGGGCTGCATCGCAGCGCCTCGGGCGGGGGCAAGCTGCTGCGGGTGGTCAGGATGGCGCGGGCGCTGGCCGGGCGGATGACCGACGACCTGCTGACGGCCGCCCGGGGAAGCGAAGTGCTGTTGCTGTCCGGCTCGTTGGGGCCGTTGGGGCATGCCCTCGCCGAGGGGTTGTCGTTGCCGAGCATGGGCGTGTATCTCCAACCCGTCGCGCCGACAAGGGAGTTCGCGCCGCCGATGCTCGGGGGCGGCTCCTGGGGCGCGGTCGGCAACCGGGTCGCCGGGCGGGGGGTGAACCGGGCGGTGGAGCACGTCTTCACCACCGCCGTACCGGAGGTGCGCTCCCGGCTGGGCCTGCCCCGTATCGGCCCGGGCGCCGCGCTCCGTTCCCGGGAACGGCAGAACTGGCCCGTCCACCACGGCTTCAGCCCCCTGATCGTGCCCCGCCCGGCCGACTGGCGGCCCGGCCTGACGGTGGCGGGCTACTGGTGGCCGTACGACGGCGACGCCCAACTCCCGCCGGAGCTACGGGACTTCCTCGACGCCGGTCCGCCCCCGGTCTTCGTGGGGCTCGGCAGTGCCACCGTGCCCGATCCGGAGCGGCTGAGCACCGAGATCGTGCGCGCGCTGCGCCGGGCCGGGCTGCGCGGGGTGGTCCAGCGCGGCTGGGGCGGCCTCGAAGCGGCCGGGGACGACGTCCTGACCGTCGGCGAGGTCCCGCACTCGGCGCTGTTCCCGCGGATGGCGGCCGTGGTCCATCACTGCGGCGCGGGCACGACCGCGGCCGGGCTGCGCGCCGGAGTACCGGCCGTACCGGTGCCGGTCCAGTTCGACGAGGGCTTCTGGGCCGCGCGCCTGGTCGCCCTGGGCGTGGCTCCGGGCGCCGTACCACTGCGCGGCCTGACCTCCGATTCCCTGTCCGCCGCGCTCGTCCGGGCCACGCGCGAGCCTGCCTACGCCGAGCGCGCGCGGCTCCTCGGCGCCCGGGTACGGGCCGAGGACGGCGTCGCGCCCGTGCTCGCCGCCCTGGACGGCCTGCGTTAGCGCTCCTGCCGGGCCACGGCCTCGGGAGTGACCGGCGTGAAGAAGTTGATCAGGTTGCCGTCGGGGTCCCGGAAGAGGAGGGAGCGGTTGCCCCAGGGCATCGTCGTCGGCTTCTGGACGATCTCGCAGTCGAGGGGCGCCAGGCGCTCGTACTCGGCGTCGACGTCGGCGACGCGGAACTCGGTGATCACCGAGTGGTTGGCGGCGGGACGAGCGGAGCCGGTGCCGAACAGGGCCACGGTGCGGGTGCTCGCGACCGCCAACGTGCAGGCGGGCGTGGCGAGTTCGGCGAAGTCGGGGGTCGACCAGGTGGCCGTCACGCCGGTGACCTGTTCGTAGAAACCGACGAGGCGGGCGACGTCGTCGGTGATGATACGGATCGAGACGAAGTTCATGGCGGATTCCTGTCGGAGGTCGGGGTCGGAGGTCGGAGGCGGTACCGGATGGACCGGCGGCTCTCACGCTAGGACCGATACCGGACAGCTTCCGCCCGGTATCCGAGGGAGACTTTTGGGGTGACCACCTCGACCGCGCGCGTGCTCGCCCTGCTGGAGATCCTCCAGGGCGGCGGCCTCCGTACCGTCCCCGACCTGGCCGCCCGCCTCGGCGTCGACGAACGCACGGTCCGCCGCTACGTCGGCCATCTGCTGGAACTGGGCGTGCCGGTCGAATCGGTGCGTGGCCGCTACGGCGGCTACCGGCTCGCCCCCGGCTATCGGATGCCCCCGCTGATGTTCACGGACGAGGAGGCCCTGGCCGTCGTGCTCGGGCTGCTGGCCGGCCGGAAGGCGGGGCTCGTCACCACGTCCGCGGCGGCGGGCGAGAGCGCCACGGCGAAACTGCTGCGGGTGCTGCCCGTCGCCCTGCGCCGGCGGCTCGACGCCCTGCTGGACACGGCCGACTTCACCGCGCGGCCCCGTACCGCCGCCGCCCCGGAGACAGGGGTGCTGCTCGAACTAGCCGAGGCCGCGCTCCATCGGCGGCCGGTGGCGATCGGCTACACCGACCGCAAGGGCCGCGGCAGCGACCGTACCGTCCTGCCGTACGGTCTCGTGGCGCATGCCGGACGGTGGTATCTGACCGGTGCGGACCCCGCCGACGGTGAGGTCCGCACCTTCCGGCTGGACCGGATCACCGGCATGAGCGTGCGGCCCGGCTCGTTCGCCGTCCCGGACGGGTTCGACCCGGCGGCCACGGTGCTGGACAGCCTCGCGCGCACGCCGTGGACCCACGATGTGTCGCTGCGGATCCGGGGCAGCGTGCCGCACATCCGCACACAGCTCCCGGCCGAGATCGCGACGCTGTCCCCGGTCCCGCCCCACACCGGCGAGATCCCGCCCGACGATCCGGAGGCGGACGAACGCGCCGGATGGGTCCACGTGCGGATCCGGGCCGAGCGGCTGGACTGGATCCCGCCGGTCCTCGCCGCACTCGACCGCCCGTTCGTCATCGAACGGCCCGCCGCCCTGCGTGATCTCGTACGCGCGCTGGCCCGCCGCCTGGACGAGCACGCCACGGACGAGTCGGTTTAGCGCTTCCAGCCGGGCGGCTGCATGATGCCGAGCAGCTGCCGGACCAGTTCCTCCACGACCTCGTCCAGCGTGGCGTCCACCCAGCCCGCGCTCCAGTCGTGGAGCAGGCCGTTGACACTGCCGATGAAGGCCGCCGCGGCGATCCGGTAGTCGCGCCGCGCCGCCTCCCCGCGCTGGGCGGCGGCCCTCGCCTCGGCACAGATGAGGTTGATCCAGCGGGCGCGGCGGGCCAGCCGCTGTTCCTCCAGCCGGGCGCTGACGCCGATGATCTCGACGAAGGTGATGCGGATGCGGCGCGGATCGACGGTGACGTTCGCCGCGTAGGCACGGAAGATCGCGGTGGACCGCTCGGCGAGCGGCAGGCCCTCCGCGGACTTCAGCGCCACCAGGACGGCTTCCTCGGCCCAGTCGTTGACCTGGAGGTGGAGGGCGGCCAGGACGTCCTCCAGGCTGCGGAACTCCTCGTAGAACTGCCGGGTGGACAGGCCCGCGGCCTCGCTGAGGGCGGCCACGGTCGTGGCGCGGTAGCCGGGGGTGTCGCCGAACAGCTGGAGCGCGGCGTCCAGGAAGCGTCCGCGCCGCTCGGCCTGCCGCTGCTCGGCGGACTTGCCGCCGTAACGACCGGTCGGCGCCTTGAGCCTGCCCACCACTGTCACACCCCTGTCTCGTCGACCATCGGCCAATCTTGTCGTGTCCACAGTCTTGCGGAGAAGAGGGCCCGTCCTTACTTTTCAGTAAGTTCATTCTGAATTCGCGCGTGTTCAGATTTCTTCACACCACCCCGGCACCCCTCTCACCTCACAGAAGAGAGCAGTCATGCCTGCCTTCAGACCCAGGCACCTTTGCTCCATGGCCGCCGCCCTCGTCCTGACCATCGCCGCTCCCGCCACGGCCGCCACAGCCGACTCCGCCGCCGCACTGCGCGAAGTGCTGTTCGTGGGCAACAACTGGGACGGCACCGCTGACGTCATCAGGTCCACCGGCGACTTCGCGAAGATCGGGCAGATCAACATCGTCCCCGACAAGACGGCGCGACTGGCGGAGATCAACGCCGACCCGATCAAGTGGATCTACTACACGTCCATCCACAACGAGGTCGGACAGGGACACGACCAGTACGTGGACGACATGTACTCCACGCCGGACGGCAAGTCCCTCGTCGTCTCCCGCCCCAGCTTCGCCGACGTCGTGTCGATCGACCTCGCCACCGACACCATCAACTGGCGTTTCCCGGTGGCCGGTTACCGCGCCGACCACATGGCGGTCTCCCCCGACGGCACCCGCGTCGCGGTGTCGGCCTCGACCGCCAACAAAGTGCAGGTGCTGGACATCGACACCGGCGCCGAACTGGGCGAGTTCGACACCGGAGCCAAGCCGCACGAGAACTTCTTCACCAACGGCGGCAAGTACATCTGGAACATGGCGATCGGCGAGGTCACCACCTCCCTCGACGATCCGGTCTGGGACTGGACCAAGGGCGACCGGCACATCACCGTCGTCGACGCCACCACGTTCAAGCAGGTCAAGATCATCGACATGCGGGACCGGCTGGACGCGATCGGCCTCACGAACTTCTCGGACGCGGTCCGCCCCGCGGCCTTCACTCCGGACTGGTCCAAGCTGTACTTCCAGGTGTCGTTCTTCAACGGCTTCCTGGAGTACGACGTCGCCACCGACAGGATCACCCGCGTGAAGACGCTGCCGGCGAACCCCGCGACCAGCACCGACCGCACCACCTGGCTGCTCGACTCGCGCCACCACGGCATCTCGATGAACCCCGACGGCACCAAGCTGTGCGTCGCCGGGACGATGGACAACTACGCGACGGTCGTGGACCGGGCCACCCTTCAGGAGGGCCCGCTCGTCACGGCGTCCACGCCGTACTGGGCGACCGTGAGCGGTGACGGCAAGGACTGCGTCATCTCGGAGGCCGGTGCCGACCAGGTGACGGCCATCGACTTCGCCACCGGGCAGAAGGTGCTCTCCGTTCCGGTGGGCGACCATCCGCAGCGCGTACGGCTGGGTCATGTGCAGGCTGACTGGACGAGCCCGTCGGCGAGTTGAGCGACCGTCAACGGCACCGGTCCCCGAGGGGATCGGTGCCGTTGCCGTTGCCTCTGTCAGCTGTGCGATGCCGCCCACGTGGCCAGTTCGGACTTGGCCGCGCTCAGCAGCGTCGAGGAGGGGCTCGACGCGCCGTTGGTGATCAGGGCGTAGTGCAGGGTTCCCGAGCCGGAGGCGGAGAGCAGCAGACGGTGACTGCCGGTGCCGCCCGGTTCGTTGGCGTAGCCGATCGGGGTCGACGACGTGTACGCCGGGACCCCCGAGATCGCTCCCAGGTCGGAGACCACCGTGGTGGACGCGGCCGGGAAGGACGCCGGGAGGTGCAGTTCGGTCGGCGCGGTGGAGCTGTTGGAGCGCCACATCAGCAGGCCGTACTGGCCGGAGCCGACCAGCGAGGACACGTTCGGGAGGGAGCTGGGGACCGGGTTCCAGGTCAGGGTCGTCGAGCCGTCGCGGGAGCGGTCCTCGTAAGTGAAGGCGACCGTGGTGCCGGCGGTCGCGCTCGGGTAGATCCGGTCGAGCAGCCGGGCGTCCTGACGGAGTGTCACCGTGCCGGAGGCGGTCATGTTGACGGCCGAGAGATCCTCGTCGTTCCACGCGTCGCCGGAGGTGAGCACCTTGTCGGGGTTGTCGTTCATCAGCTCGCTGTGGCGGCCGTTGTAGATGTCCCACTGCCACTGCGTACCTGACAGGACCGGACCGGAGCCCGCCGGGTTGGACCACCAACTCGCGCCCGGCAGACGGGAGTCGAGGGCCTGGTACATCGCCTTGAGTACGGTAGGCGCCTTGCCGGCGACCGTCCCGGACAGCGGATGCCCGAACTCGCTGACGATGGCGGCGGTGCCGGCCGCGGTGGCCCGGTCACGGACCGTCCCGAAGTCGGTCGAGTACTGGCCGTCGGCCGCGTTGCCCCACATCAGGATGCCGGAGATCGCCTTCTGGTCGTAGAAGTGGGTGTTGAAGACGTACCGCGATCCGAGCGTGCCCGCGTCGAGGAGTCCGCCCACCTGCACCTGGCTGGAGATGTTGGAGTTCCAGAAGAGGTTCGGCTCGACGAGGGCGGGCTTGGCGGTCCAGCCGGCCGCGTCCATCCGCGCCCGGAACTTCACATAGAACGGCCAGAGCAGGTTCTGCTCCCAAGTGCGGCTGGTCTGACCGGAGTCGTAGGTCCCGGCGAAGGGCTCGTTGTACGGGTCGAAGCCGACGACGCCCGCGAACTCCTCGGTGGTGAGGTGCTGTTGGATGTACGTCATGGTCGACTGGGCGGTGGCGAGGAAGGAGTCCTGGAGGCCGTAGTTGTTGTGCCAGAAGTCGTACTGCGCCTTGGTCACGGCCGAGTTCTGGGTGATGTTCTGACCCCAGAAGAGGCAGATGCCGCAGGACTCCTGCGGGTAACTCCCCAGCGCCACGGCCCACTTGGGGGCGCCGTCGCCGGTGTACCAACTGCCGCTGTTGAACAGGTACTTGGAGTAGAGGTCCTGATGGAAGTCGGGGTAGACGCGGATGCCGGCGTCGAGGAACGCCTGCATCTGCGCGGTGGCGGCGGCCAGGTACGTGGTGTCGACCTGGCCTCGGACCGGTTCGGCGTAGGCCCAGGAGAGCAGGAAGCGGACCGAGTTGCCGCCGCCGAGGGCGCGCAGCGCGGTCGCGGACTTCTTCGCGTCGGCGACCGAGGCGAAGGGGAGACCGTCGTTCTCCGCCAGTTTGGTCTCACCGGAGACGTTGTAGCCGCGCAGCACGACCTGGCGGCCGTAGCTGTCCACGAAGCTGCCGTTCTGCACGGTCAGCGCCGAGCCGTCGAACCAGAGGGAGTCGGTTGGGGTGGCGGCGGTTGCCGGCCCAGCGCCCAGTACCGACAGGAATCCGCAGAGGACAACCAGGACAACGATCAAACGCGCCCGGATATTCGTCATGTCCACTACAGTCCGGTGATTTCCGGACACTGTCAACACTTCTGACTCATGAGTAAGTCTGCGCGCTGCAAGCCCTGTTGACACATTTCAGGCCACCCGACGTGTCACGTTCAACAGGTACTCCTTCCGGTTCAGCGGGTTGTGGTCGATGCGCGCCCGCTCCGGAACCGTGCCGTGCGCGACCAGCGCGTAGTGGTCGAAGGCGCTCTCCCACTCGCCCTCCCCACGCGTCAGCCCCGGCAACTGCCGCTCCAGCCCGTGCACTTGAGCCGCCGGCACCTCTCCCTCCAGCACGCACAGCGACCCGTGCGTCTGGGTGGTCTGCGGTACGGCGCGCAGCGCGGCGAGGACCGGCAGCAGGGCACCGAGGGTGTCGGCCGGGGCCTCGACGCGGAACCGGTGCATCGGCTCGTACACCTGGCTCCCCGCCCGCCGCAGCGCCTCGACGAGGACGAGCGGGGTCACTCCGCGGAAGTCGGCCCCAGTGCTCGACATGCTCTTGTCGAAGCCCTGGTGGGCGTGGCTCTGCCGGGGTGAGTAGCCGGAGTGCGTCATGGTGACCGCGCAGTCGGTGACCCGCCAGCCGTGCAGCCCCTGCCCGAGCGTCTCGCGCACGGTGTCCTCGACGGCCTTGAAGAAGGCGTACGGCATCGCGCCCAGCTCCACCTCCAGGCCGAACCGCACACCCGAGCCGACCGGGCCCGGTTCGACGCGCAGGCCGACCGTGGCGAGGAACGGGTTCGGGTCCTTCTTGTTGAACTCGACCGCCGCGCCCGTGCCGACCGGCCGCTCGATACACAGCGGAGTCGTCTCGCGGAAGGTGACGTGTACCCCGAACTCGTCGGCGAGCGTGGCCTGGATGACCTCCTTCTGGACCTCGCCGTAGAGGGAGACGGCGGTCTCCTGGCGCACCTCGTCGTGGCGCAGGCCGATCAGCGGGTCCTGTTCGGCGAGTTGAGTGAGCGCGAGGTGCAGGGCGCGCCGGTCGGCGTCCGGGCCCGGGACCACGACGGTCTCGAGAGTCGGCGGCGCGAAGAAGTGCTCAACAGCCTTCCTCCGTACGCCGATCGAGTCGCCGACCTTGATCCCGCCGAGTCCCCGCAGCCTGCCGATCCGGCCCGCCGGGACCGCGTCGCACTCGATGTCCGTACCGTGGTCGAAGACGCTGACCGAGGTGACCTTGCCCTCCTCCCCCGCATCGCCGAAGGTGATCCGGTCGCGGGTGCGGAGGGTGCCGGAGAACATCCGCGCGTAGGCGGTCTTCTCCCCCGCGAGGCCGCGCTCGACCTTGAACACCGAGCCGGAGAGCGGGCCTTGGGGGTCGCCCTCGGCTGCGGGGAGCAGTTCCTTGATGCCGGTGATCAGCGCGTCGACGCCGGCGCCGGTGATGGCGGAGCCGAAGTAGACGGGGTGCACGAGGGCTTGGCGGGTCTGGGCGGCGAGGGCGGTGCGCAGGAGGTCGTAGGACACGGTGTTCTCGACGTACGCGGCGAGGAGTTCGTCGTCGTGCTCGGCGAGGACGGCCGGAGCGGTCGGGCCGAGGCCCGGCAGAAAACCGGCCTGCCGTGTCCCGAGGCCCTCGACCGAGCCCATCGGTACGACGGCCGCCCTGAGCCGTTCGGAGATCGCCGGAAGGAGGTCGTCGTAGCGTGCCCCTCGTCGGTCGATCTTGTTGACGAAGAGGAGCGTCGGGATGCGCAGTCGCTGGAGCGTGCGCATCAGGATGCGGGTCTGCGGCTGGACGCCCTCGACGGCCGAGACGACCAGGACCGCGCCGTCGAGCACGCCGAGGACGCGCTCCACCTCGGCGATGAAGTCCGGGTGGCCGGGGGTGTCGATGAGGTTGACGGTGACGTCGTCGACCGGGAAGGAGACGACGGCCGACTTGATGGTGATGCCGCGCTGCCGCTCCAGCGCGAGGGTGTCGGTGCGGGTGTTCCCGTCGTCGACGCTGCCGATCTCGTCGATCACGCCGGCCGAGTGCAGGAGGCGCTCGGTCAGGCTGGTCTTACCTGCGTCTACGTGCGCGAGAATCCCGAGGTTGAGCAAGTGCACCTGGTGTCATGTCCTTTGATGAGGGGGGCCTTCCTTCCTGGGTGGACATGAACGGTGCGCGCATCTCAGTGCTCCTCGGTCGTCGCTGACTCATCACGGGCAAGTCCAGCAGAACGGCCGGGGCGACGCCAGCGGATTAACGCCCGTGGCGGTCCGGGGCCGCTCGCGCACCGGATGCGAGGCTAGCGGCGTCCGGCGGTGGTGGAGACAGGAGCCGAGCATGCGTGACCTTCTTCCGGTGCTGAGCGGCTGGTACGTCGCGCGCGCCCCGTTCGGCCTGGCCACGGTCGTGGCGGTCAGCCGCAGCGCGCCGCGCGACCCCGGTGCGGCGATGGCCGTGGGCCCGGACGACGAGGTCGTGGGGAGCGTGTCCGGCGGCTGCGTGGAGGGGGCGGTCTTCGAGCTGGCGCGGGAGGTCGTGGCGAGCGGTGAGGCGCGCCTGGAGACCTTCGGGTACAGCGACGAGGACGCGTTCGCGGTCGGGCTCACCTGCGGCGGCGAGATCACCGTGCTGGTACGGCCCGTCACGCCCGGGGCCGATCCCACGTTCGGGGCGGTCGCGCGGTCGGTCGCCGCGGGTGAACCGGTGACCGTGGCGACGGTGACCGACGGTCCGGCACCGCGCGGAGCCACCCTCGCCGTATGGCCCGACAGGGTGGACGGCACCCTCGGCTCGACCGGCCTGGACGTGGCGGTCACGGCCGACGCCCGCGGTGAACTCGCCCTAGGGGCAACGGGGTTGCGGCACTACGGCCCGAGCGGCGAGCGGCGTGAGGACTCCGTCACCGTGTTCCTGCACTCCTTCGCGCCGCCGCCCCGGATGCTGGTCTTCGGGGCGATCGACTACGCGGCGGCGGTCGCCCGGATCGGTGACTTCCTCGGCTACCGGGTCACCGTGTGCGACGCCCGCCCGGTGTTCGCTACACCGAAGCGCTTCCCGGCGGGCGTGGAGGTGGTCGTCGACTGGCCGCACCGCTATCTGCACGGCACGGACACCGACGAACGCACCGTGATCTGCGTCCTGACCCACGACCCGAAGTTCGACGTACCGCTTCTGGAGGAAGCGCTGCGCCGGCCGGCCGCGTACATCGGGGCGATGGGCAGCCGCCGTACGCACGACGACCGTATGCGGCGCCTGCTCGAATCGGGCCTGGACGAGGGCGAGTTGGGCCGCCTGCGCTCGCCGGTCGGCCTGGACCTCGGCGCGCGTACGCCGGAGGAGGTAGCCGTGTCGGTGGCGGCGGAGATCGTGGCGCTGCGGTGGGGTGGCACGGGGG